>JBAVQC010000439.1:0-7799 GCA_049693715.1 Acidobacteriaceae bacterium
CAGTAGATACTATGCGGGAACTTCTCAAACTCGGCAGTTTGCGTCAGACGATGCATGAACTTTCCCAGACCGCCTTCGAAGCGGTAGCTGAGGAACTCGGTATGCAAATCAAGATTTAGGTGCACGCTTAACAAGAGCAGATAAGTCTTGCTAGAGGCGCTTATTGTCACTTGTCCGGGTAGTCCGCTTGTCGTACGGTTGACCCCTCATCAAGGGCGACGCACTACCTAAGCCGAAAGCCGATGTTCAGGAGTCAATCGCCAACGCGAGAGGTTACTGCAAGCAGAATCCTGAGAACTTCGTCAATCTGCGGGATTATAGCGGTGGCATTTACAACGAAACGTGTGCAGCCTCTGTATCCGCAAGCCCCTTCCACCACGGCGCAAGCACAAAAAAAAGGCCGCCGCGGTGTTCTCCGCAAGCGGCCTCTTTTTCTGGTTCTGGTCTCTAGTGCGGCTTTCGATACTCGATGCCTTCATCGTTCAGGTAGTACTCGGACGAACAGTAATCGGAACCGCATATCATCGACTCCATGCCGATATATTGCGTCTTCGTGATCAAACCTAACGCACCACAATGAGGACAAGCCAGCACGGCAACATAAGGGTTGCTCGCCTCGCCCATCGCTCCCGTGTTCTCCAGCACAAACAAGGTTCCAGGTTCCATCTGCTCTGGAATCCACTCTCCAAGCAATTCAAGATCCGTCAACATGCTCATTCCTCCTGTGCGATCCTGTTACCTGTGATCACCGTACCTATGTAGCGTGCGGGGTTTGGCCCCGCATTCCTTGCCTGCAACTGCAGATACGCTCTCGCTATCCTCTGCCTCCCTCCCGGGGTGCTGCTTCACGATTGTTATTCCAACAGACGCTACCGCTGGCCTTCTTGGTAGCAAACGCCTCATTTGCCGCTCGACGGAAAGATAAAACCACGGCACCGCGCTTTCGCTCGGCCGGACGGACAAAATAACTGCGCACAAAATTCCAGATCCAGGCCAGCGCTTCAAACCACATGCCACGGGAAAGCGTCGGCATTACCGCCATGCGGAGAGATCTGAATTGCGCCTGATAGGTCTGCGAATCCTGCGTGGTAGGTTTGGCCCCGGGGCGCTGCGGCCCCCACCAACGCGGCCCACTCGAGAGTGGCCGGGGTTTTTTGGCAGTCGGGCCCACAATCACGAGCCTGTGTAATCTGTTCTGCGGATGCTTACTCATTTGGCCGAGTCACCTACCCAGGCGAAGTTTTGTTTGCAAGCCGAACATTGAACTCATTCTTTCCGCGAGCCCTGTTTTCGTCAATGCACGATTCGTTCGCACGAATCAATTCCCTTTCTTTATGCACCAAGATGCACACACCCCGATTACTGTTGCGCGGGCATCATCTTCTGCTCCATGGCCGACGGCTTCTGTTGGGCAACGGTGCTCGACGGGGCAGGAGGCGCCGCTGCATGCAACGCGCGATAGATCGACTCATTACGGAGAATCGCCTGCACGTAATCGTGAGTCTCGGTGAAAGGAATCGATTCCACGAATTCATCCATGCCGTGATATTTGCCGATCGACTCCCAATCCGTTACGCGGCTGTCGCCCGCGTTGTAAGCCGCGAAGGCGTACGGAGCCTGGCCGCCGAACTTATCCAATGTCTCTTTAAGGTAGCGTGAGCCGAGGCGGATATTGGTCTCCGGATTGAGCAATTCGACCTCGTTGAAATGGCGAATGCCCTCTTCCCTGGCCATGGAACGGCCGACGGAAGGCAAGAGCTGCATGAGCCCGAAAGCGTTGGCGGGACTGATGGCCCCCGGGTTGAACTCCGATTCCTGGCGGATAAGCGAAGCCACCATGTACGGATCGAGGCCGTTCTTCGCGGCTTCCACCTCAATGGAACTCCAGTATTGCTGGGGAAAAAGAATTTTCCAGTAGCCCATGGGGATGGTGTCGATGGGCGCCGAGGTATAGAAAGGCAAGGCCCGCTTCAAAACCCGCATGGCGCGGAAGGTCTCGCCGTCAGAGGAGTAAATTTCCGCCTCGGCAAAGGCTCCCCACTGCTCGCTGCCATCGGCCGCCTGAATTTCCGCAGGGATGTATTCATTCAATCCGGCGTTGGCCAAGAGACGGGCCTTGATCACGTGCTCGTCGTCTTCGGGCACGTCGTCGGTGAGCGCGGGAATTTCCTCGCGGTGAATATTGGTCAGCATGGCAACGTCGGCCGGCGTCACAGAGCCAAGCTCCGCTAGCCGGTCGCGAGAGAGCTGGGCATAGTAGTAATGCTCAAAGACGCGGGAGACAGTCTCAAAGTAGGCCGCGGCCATGGCGGGCTGGTGCTCCTGATCAGCGTACAAACGCCCGCGCCAGTAAAGGGCTGCAGGAATCTCTTTACCCCCGGCGTAAAGGGCGATCTGTTGGTCGAACAGCACCGCCGCGGCAGAGTAATTTCCCAAACGGTAGTTCAACCACGCTTCCTTCCAATGGCTGCTGGGCGCGTACCGGTGAGTGGGAAAACGCGCGGCCAGGTCACTGTAGTAGGTAATGGCCTGGGGATAATCCTTACGCAGCAAGTACATATTGGCCGAACTGTAGAGCGCTTCGGCCAACCACGGGCTCTGGGGAAAGCGCTGCTCCATCTGCGTAATCAGAGACTGCACTGTGCCGCCATCGTCTTTGTTGCGAGCCAACTCGACCGCCAGATACGTGCGCCGGGCGCCGCTCTCATCCTGACTGTCGGGCAGTGATTCCACTTCTTCTTTGCTGAGCCGCCTGGTCCTCAGGTCGCAGGATGCGGCGGCCACCAGGAGTGCGCTCTTCGCCTGGGGATCGGATTCAGGATCATTGGCCAGGGCGCGGTACTCCTCGCCCGCGTCGGCGAATCGGCCTCCGGCATACAGCGCATCCGCATGGGCTCTCCGCTCGGCTATGGTAAGGGGCGGGTTGGCCCCCACCACGGCGAGCTGGGCCTTGGCTTGCTGGCCTTCATTGCTCAAAGGAAAGCCGAGAAAGATATGACGATAGAGCTTGGCCGCTTCGTCGAGGCTGCCCGTCATCTGGTTTGCCCGGGCCAGGGCCAGCTGAAAGTCTGGGTGACCAGAGATGGGGTCGGCCGCGTGTTCGCGGAGCACCTTCAGCGCCGTTTGGGGATCGTTTTGATCGAGCGAGAGGTTGGCGATCATCACGGGCAGGCGGCCGACGAAAATGCTCTCAGGGTATTTTGTGGCAAAACCGTTGAGCAAGTTCTCCGCGTCAGAGAGCTTGCCGGATTCCAGCAGCGCCTGGGCAGCGAGAAAATCGGCATAATCGTCCATGGTCGTGCCCATCGCATTCGCCTTCTCGAAGCTGGCGGCTGCTTCCGGGTAGCGGTGATCCAACAGGTAGGCGTGTCCCACAGCCAAGTAGGCCGCAGAGGCGGCTTCCCCGGTGTGGGAGCGGGCATAGGCGGTGACCCCAGCGTAGGCCGCGGGCGACCGCAGGGTTGCAAGTTCCTGAGCCATGGGGCGCAGCTGCGAGGAGGCGACAAAAGCTCGCTGAAGTTTCCGGCTGCGGGCAATGCTCCTGGCACTGCGCGGCTTGCGGCGCGTTTTTACGTGGCGAACACGCGATGTGGCCCGGTGGGCCTTGGCATGGGTGGCCGCAGGCGTACGATGTTGAGCCGCGGGGTGCTTAGGCTTCGCGGCCGCGGTTTGCGGCGTGGCCCCGCTCCAGCTCACGGCAAGTAGTAATAGCCAGGGCAATAGGGTTCGGACACTCATCAGTCGATCGATTGCTTCCCTTTCCACTTGCCTGCCCCGAGCGGATGCCACCTGCACACCTGCTCTTATTAATGACTCTAAGCGGAAAAATTGGTTGCGCGTAGGCTTTCGTGCCACTACCAACCCGATTGGGAACCCAGTCAAATACCACTACCAGCCCACATCGGGAGGAGTGGGGCAGGGTAGATATTGCCGCGTTTTGAGGCGCCAAGGCGGGCGGTTTCTTAGCCGGCGCCGGGCGCTCAATTTGAACTTTTCCCTTTTGAGTCACGATGGCGGCACAATCGATCCAGCGGCGGCCCGGTAAAGGCCGGCTGCTGGTAGTGCGCCGCCACGCAAATGTTCCCTATTTCGCAGGTTACGCATTTTGCGATGTGCCGCCATGCCCATTTAGTATGAGGAGGACGCGCAGCGCCTCCGGGCGGCCCACCCATGCGCGCGAGCATTGATGTCCCTTCTCCCTCGAGCGCATCCGCAAACATGCACCAGTTGGAGAACGGTCTGGAAAGGTCGAATTTCTGAACCCGACACACATGCCTATCATCCAAACACAAGGGACTGAAGAAGTTCACCCTGATATTTTGCTGGTTAACCGGGCGCGCGAAGGCGACGTACAGGCCTTCGAACAGCTGGTTAAACAGTACGATCGACAGGTATTCCGCATCGCACAGCACATCACCCAGAACCGGGAGGATGCCGAGGATGTGGTCCAGGATGCTTTTCTAAAGGCTTATGAGAAGCTGGAGCAGTTCCAGGGGAATTCGAAGTTTTACACCTGGCTGGTGCGCATTGCAGTGAACGAGTCGCTTATGCGGCTGCGCAAGCGTCGTACCGGGCGTATGGTGTCGATCGACGAGGACGTGGAGACGGAAGAAGGCTCTATGCCGCGCGACCTCGCCGAGTGGAGGCCCGACCCCGAGATGATGTACGGGCAATCGGAGCTGGCAGAGATTCTGCGCAAGACGATCCAGGGTTTGCCACCCGGTTTCCGGGTGGTTTTTGTATTGCGCGACGTGGAAGGTTTGTCAACGGAGGAAACCGCGGAAACGCTGGGGCTGAGCGTGCCCGCGGTCAAGTCGCGGCTGCTTCGAGCGCGGCTGCAGTTGCGGGAGCGGTTGAGCCGCTACTTCCGTAAGAATGAGGATGGGACGAAATGAACTGCTCAGAGTTTTTGGCGCAACTCGGTGATTTTCTTGACAACCAGGTACCTACCGGCCTGGTCGCCGAACTGCAAACCCACCTCGAGGGATGCGAGCATTGCTTGATCACCATGCGGACCACGCAAAAGACAATCCAGATTTATCGAAACCACGAGGTCTATGAGTTGCCGGCTGGGCTGCGTGAGAGGTTGCAGGCGGCGATTCTGGCGAAGTGCAAGAAGGGCTGCTGAGGGTTGGGTTGGTGGGTTTTGCCGTTGTACACCTGCACTTTAAAAAACATTTCCAGGCGGCGTCCACGGACCTGCAGATGAGTGCCGCGCCTACGGCGCTCAGATGAGCTTGCGATTGATCCCAGCCCTTCCGGGCTGGGCTGAGTTTGGACAGCCGGCCCTCCGGGCCTCGCATTGGTGGCGACTTTGCGGCCTCATTCCTCTCTTAACTTGCCGCAGGCGAGTCGCTTGCTCCCACGGCACGCCGGGACAGGCGGGATGACAAGGAGGGGGTGCTGCTTCTCTTGGCTTGCCGCTGGTAAGTCGCAAATTCGCCTCAAACAGAAAAGGCCACCCGAATTGGGTGGCCTTTTCGCTGTCTGAGGCTGGTTTAGTTGTCGTCGCGGCGCTGCAGGGTGGGGCGGTCGTTGCCCTGCTGCTTATCGGAGTCCGTCGCGTTCGGATCGCCGTTTGAGGAGCTGGCGCGACGCAGTGTTGGCTGGTTGCCCTTGCCTCCGTCGTTCAGTTTGCGCTTGTTCTCGATGCGCGCCAGGCGAGCCTTCACGTCGTCGAACTCTGAGGTGGTCACGACATACTCCGCGCGCGGCGGCAGTATGGTGGCAATCTCCTTCTGCGTCGCCTCAATGCGATCGGGGGTCTGCGGGTGGCTCGAAAAGGCTTTGGCAATCAGGTGCGGCTTGGTTTTCTCCAGGTTCTCCAGCTTTTCAAAGATGGTGACGAAAGCCTGCGGATCGTAGCCCGCACGGTACATGTACTGCACACCCAGGAAGTCGGCCTGCGACTCAAACCCGCGAGAGAACTGCAGGAAGGTCAGCGGAATCCCAATCTGCGCCGCCTCGTAAATGCCATACCCAGTCCAGCCGCCGATGAAAATCAGAGGAATGGTGCCCAATTGAGCGTAGTTCAAGCGGGTTTGCTCGCGGACAGCGTGGTGAGCCGCTACATGCGATATCTCATGCGCGATCACACCCGCCATTTCTGCTTCATCGTCGGCAGTCAGAATCAGGCCGCTGTTCACATACATAAAGCCGCCCGGCAAGGCCATGGCGTTGACTTCATCCGAATCGATGACCTTGATGGTGAAGGGCACCTTGGCGTCGGAGTTCTTGACCAGATTTTGCGCGACCCGATTCACGTATTCATTCACGACCGGGTCGTTGATGAACTTAACGCTCTTTTCAAGCTGCATGGCATAAGACTTGCCTTGGCGAATCTCGGATTCAGTCGAGTACCAGTTGCCCACGCCTCGGCCGCCGATATCTCTCGTGCCCACAGCGCTCACGTCATCCACGCTGCCTGGTTTGACACCCGGCATTTTCTGATCGGTTGGAGGCGCCGGGTCTGAGGCCGGCGGAGTGTCTGACGGAGCGGACTGACTGACTTGCGGCGGAGTGGCCGACGGTTGACTTGACTGGGGTTGGCTGGTTTGCGGATTGTTCTGTCCGTACCCCATGAGGGTGAAGCCGGGCGCCAGCAGCAAGCTGCTTGCAACCATTAATTCCGCCCGAATCAGGCTCTTACGCAGCACATTGCTCATAACGACCTCTTGGTTACACCTGGATATAGCCGTAGGCCACGTCCGCTATAGCTATTAGACCAAGTATGCGCGCATTCGCGAGCGGATGGCCCGGAATTTCGCCAAAACAGCAAAAAGTCTTTGCGTGTGATGGTTCCGGCCGGACACGGCCACGAACTACCCCGCCTGAGCTTTGTTGCGTACCAGCTGGGGACCGGTCTCGCTTTGGCGCATTCTTACCAGAAAGGAGTTCACCAGGCGGGTCACGACTTCGGGGTATTCTTCGTAGGGAAGATGCCCGGCCCCCGGCAGGAGCTCAAACTCCACCCGATCAAAGCATTGGCGCAGGTTTTGGGCCGAATCCAGAGACACGGCCCGGTCTCGATCGCCCCACAACAGAAGTGCCGGGATGTGGCGAACGTGGGCCAGCGCGCGCTCTAACCCAGCCATGTCGTCAAACCAGGTTCTCAGCAAGTTGAGGACATAATCGACGGTTCCCGGCACGCGCAGAGAATCAATGTACTTTGCCAGCGAACCGTCCTGCACTTGGGTGGGATCGCCGTACATGCGGCCGAGGGCAAGGGATTGCATGGACAGGGGCAGGGTGGCGATGCGATGCGCGAACCAAGTCCCCAAACCCGAGAGATAGAAGTTGATCAGAGGGTCGCCAAGATGGGAGTAGGGGTTCGCTGGGGCGTGAAGCAACAGATTTCTAACCCGGTGCGGATATTTCGCGGCCAGCGTCAGAGCTACGGCGCCGCCGTGCGAGGTGCCCAGGAAGTCCGCCGCCACGATATTTGACTCATTCATGAACTCGACTATCCGATCGGCTTGGGGTTCGAGCCGAGCATCGATGCCCGGCACTCGCTCGGACTCGCCGATGCCCAGCGCATCCACCGCGTAGACCGTCGACTCCTCGGCCAAGCGGGGAATGGTCATCTCCCAAGTCGAAGCGGTACCGAGAAGGCCGTGCAGCAAAATAAGCTCTGGGCCAGCGCCCGCCTGGAGGCAGTGCATCTGGTGTCCTTGCACCTGGACCCAATGCTTATTGACCTGGATTTGCCCGAGTGAGTCCAACATCCAACGAGCCAACGCCATTTGACCTCTTGCCTCCTGTGCGAACCCGCCGGATTCACATTCTATTCATGCTAGCTA
>JBAVQC010000440.1:0-47875 GCA_049693715.1 Acidobacteriaceae bacterium
CCACATAGAATCAACAGCAGATTTGGGCCGCGTTTTGTTCATTGGTTTCATGACCTCGCCGCAGGCGAGGTCACCGGCTCGGGATGACAAAGGAGAGGGTGGTGGTTCCGGGGAGAGAGGTTGCTAAACCGAAACACTTTCATCCTCATGGATGGGCGGCGGCCCCATGATCCCTCGAGATGACAAAGGAGGGGGCGGCGGCCAGTTGATGCAGGGAGCGGGCTATTCGTTTACCTGTACGGCGCCGATCAGGTCCTTCACCTTGGCGATCTGGTGGCGGGCGCACCACTTTTCAAGGGAGTCGGCGATGCGCTGAACGGCTCGGGGATCGGCGTAGCTGGCGGTTCCGATCTGGACTGCGGTTGCTCCGGCCAGCAGGAACTCGACCGCGTCTTCGGCGGTGGTGATGCCCCCCAGGCCCATGATGGGGATGCGGACGGCACGCGCGGCCTCGTAGACCATGCGCACAGCGATCGGCTTGATCGCGGGGCCGGAAAGGCCGCCGGTGTTGTTGGCGATCCGGGGGCGGCGAGTCTCGACGTCGATCGACAGGGATAAAAAGGTGTTTACCAGGGAGAGCGCGTCGGCGCCGGCGTTTTCCGCACAACGCGCCATTTGGGCAATCGACGTGACGTTGGGCGAAAGCTTCACGATAAGAGGGCGCCGCGAAACCGCCTTGGCCCGCGTGACCAACTGGTCAAGGATGCCGGTGTCGGTGCCAAAGACCATTCCCCCGTGCTGGGTGTTGGGGCACGAGGCGTTCAACTCATAGGCCGTGATTCCGGGGGCGGCGTTGAGAAGTTCGATCACCGCGACGTAGTCGCGGATCTCGTAGCCGAAGACGTTGGCAATGCAGGCAGTGCCGGAGTGAGACCGGAGCAGAGGCAGCTTTTTTTCGATAAAGGCGCGAACGCCGATGTTCTGTAATCCGATGGCATTGATCATGCCGCCGGGGGTCTCGATCAGCCGCGGAGCCTGGTTGCCGGCCATCGGTTCCAACGACAAGCCCTTGGTGATGAATCCGCCGATGCGGTCAATGGAGACAACGTCTTCAAATTCAGCCCCATAGCCGAAGGTCCCGCTGGCAGCAAGGATCGGGTTGCGCAGCAGCATACCGGCGAAGCGAACACTCATATCTTGCTTCACGGGCTGGCCGGGCTCCCCTTGGGCGCAGTGTCGTCCGTGGTCCCCGGACGACGGCGCCCCGCGCGCGCGGCGGGGAGGGCCGGGAGGGAGTGGATCGCCTGGGTCAGCACCTTACCCACCGACGCCGAGGGCTGAGTCACCCCAAGCGCGGAAGCCAGGGTGGAGGCCAGGTCCACTGGCTGCACCCGGCCGTGGTAGATACCCGGAGTGAACGTCGCGCCAAAAAAGCCCAGCGGGACGTGGCGGTCATACGACCAGGGACTGAAGTGCGTCGTGCCGCCGGGGGCCACCGTCTGCATCTGGAAGGCTTCCGGAATGACCATCACGTACCAACCCCCATTGGGGCTGTAGCTGTGGGCCAGGAGCAGTCCCCACTCCGATGGAGGAAGCTGGCCTGCGGCTAGCTCCTGGCGGGTGTAGGTATGCACGACGATGGGTATCGCGGGCTGCCGGACAGGTGGGGGCGCCGGTGGGCTGACGACTGGCTTGGTGGCAGTGACGCTGGAACGAGACTTAGCGCGCTGCCTGGCGGAGGCCGGAGGCAGCGTTTTCGCCAACGGAGGCAGTACCGGGATGGCCGGGGAACTGGCCGGCGGGGCGATAGGGGGTGGCAGGGTCGGAGGTAGCGCAGCCACCGCCGCCGGAACAGCCTGCTGAATGGCTTGCTCGGCTTCCTGCTCGTTAATCCCTGCGACTTCAAAAGACGGGCGATTGAGCGAGAGATAGGGCAATTCCTCCTGGGGCAGCAGGTATTCCACCTTTTCACCGGGGGAGAATTTGGCGTTCATCGCGTCATTGAGGTTGGCTACGAACTTGCCTATATCGATGGTGGCGGCGGGCATACCCAGCGCCTGGGCAACGGCGGGGACAGGCGCAACGCCGTGGTCGGCAGAGAGCGTGATCCAGATGTTCGCCAGACCGCCGGGAACATTTTTGTCCAGCCAGGAGAAGAAAGAGTCCAGCTGAGTGTCGAGGCTGTCTACCATTTGGCGCGCCTGGGGCGAGTCCGGTCCGAATTCGTGGCCCACCAGGTCGTTGGCGGAAAGGCTAAGGGTCAGCATGTCGGTGACCGCATGGCTGCCCAGTTGCTCGTTGGTGATGAGCGCCCGCGCGAAATCAAGCTCGTAGGCGTTGCCGGCCGGGGTGGAGCCCACCGACTCGAAAAAGTTTCGCGTGCCCGGGTTGCCGGCTTCCTGCTCGGCTTGCCCGGCACGGTCTCCCGAGTTGAAGGCCGTGACCCAGTCCGGGAGCGCCTCCATGTAATAGCTGGAGGTGATAAAGGCACCGGAGGAGGGTTCGATCCAGTAAGCGCCGTTGGCTGAATAGCCAGCGGGCAGGATAGCGGCACGATCCTTGAGCGAGATGCCGAAGACTTTGGCTTGACCCTGCGTGGCCAGGCGCAGGGAATCACCGACAGTGGAGGCACGCAGGTTCAGGGGGGAGGCACCAGGCTCGTTGCCGGAATGAACCGCACCCACAATGCGGTAGCGATCGTCTTCCACCGAGGTGACTGGGCGAGTCTTGTTGCGGGTCAGGTCCCACCAGGCGTTGGAGGAGATGCCGTGGCCATCGGTGTAAGCCCCGGTGCCCAGGGTGGCGTGGCCGGGAGCAGTCTTGGTATTGGCGTAGTCGTAGTAGCAATCTTCGAAATAAGCGCCTTTGTCGAGGAAGAGCCGGAAGCCGCGGCCTTTGAGATCGGCCCGATAGCGGTCGAGGTAGTCGGCGCGAAATTGGTCGACCACCAGGATGATCACCAGACGGGGCCGCCCATCATAGGCGCTGGCCCAAGCCAAGGGGCCCGAGGGGATGACCAGGAAAGCGAGAAGCAACGTGCAGACACAACGCTTGGGGGTAGACATGTGGCTCCGACTAGTATCGCAAAACATAGGTGTCAGGAGGGTAAAGACTCTAGTGGCGAACCGGACTCGCAATATCGATTCCGGTAAAGTATTTTCACTTCTGATGTATAGGGAGCAGCCGATTTGAACGCGGCTTTGTCTCAAGCAAAGCCGCACCTCACGGCGCTCGCTTGTGCAGCGTAGAAGTGAAAATGCTCTAAAGTAGAGACTTATGCTGGATTTGGATTTTGTGCGGGGAAACCTGGAGATGGTAGAGGCCAAGCTGCGTGCCCGGGGCATGGACCCGGAGGCCCTGCTGGGTAACTTCCGGGCATTGGACCAGGAGCGGCGATCGCGCATTACCCAGGCGGAGACCCTCCAGGCGCAGCGAAACAAGCTGAGCCAGGAGGTGGCGCGCAGCCGGAAGGCGGGCGCGGATACTTCCCAGATCACCGCAGTCATGGATCAGACACGGGAGCTGAAGCAGGAAACCGAAGCGCTGGAGCGCAGCGCTGCTGAGGCGAAGGAGGCCATGCGCGCGCTTTTGGCGACCATCCCCAATCTCACTCAGGACAGCGTTCCTGCAGGCAAGAGCGAAGCGGAGAACGTCGAGGTGATGCGCTGGGGCCAGCAGCCGGCGTTTGATTTTGCTCCCAAGCCGCACTGGGAGCTGGGCGAAAGCCTGGGAATTCTTGACCTCCAGCGGGCAGCCAAGATCTCCGGGGCGCGCTTTGCGGTTTACTGGGGCTTGGGCGCTCGGCTGGAGCGTGCGCTGGCCAGCTTCATGCTGGATGTGCACACCAGGGAGCATGGCTATCTCGAGGTGCTGCCTCCGTTCCTGGTCAATAGCGAGTCGCTGTTTGGCACCGGACAATTGCCCAAATTCGCCGAGGACCTGTTCAAGACGGAAGGCAGCGATCACTGGCTGATCCCGACGGCAGAGGTGCCGGTCACCAACCTTTACCGCGATGAAGTGTTAGAAGAGACGAAATTGCCTTTGAGCCTGGTGGCCTATACACCGTGCTTTCGCTCCGAGGCGGGCTCTTACGGGAAGGACGTGCGCGGGATCATTCGCCAGCACCAGTTTCAGAAGGTGGAACTGGTCAAATTTGCGCGCCCGGACCAATCGAACGAAGAACACGAGAAGCTCACCGGCCACGCGGAAGCGATCCTGCAGCGGCTTCATCTGCCTTATCGCAAAGTGCTGCTGTGCGCTGGAGACACAGGCGCGTCGTCGTCCAAGACTTACGACTTGGAAGTCTGGCTCCCCGGGCAAGGGCTGTACCGTGAGATTTCCTCGTGTTCCAACTTCGAGGCATACCAGGCCCGGCGGGCGAACATCCGCTACAAGCCGCTGAACAAGAACAAGAGCGAATTCGTGCACACGCTCAATGGGAGTGGACTGGCGATTGGACGCACATGGCTGGCGATCCTCGAAAACTATCAGCAGGCTGACGGCACGGTACGGGTCCCGAAGGTCCTGCAGCCGTATATGGGCGGCGCAGACGTGATTGAACGACAGTAGGACGGCGAAGATGCAGCGTATTCTCAAGAGCTATTTGTTCTGGACCTATCCTCGGGGCAGCTTCCATTACGACGTGATGGTGACCCTGATCCTGATCTTTCTTTTTGTTTCACCGCGACTGATCAATTATCGCGATCGGCCTCAGGAAACGCTGACGTCCACCAAAGACATTCTGGTGCGGGGGAACGGGCCGAACGCTTTGATTTATCAGATTGGCGCCGACCAACTGCCGGATACGAGCAGCGATGACAAGCTCAAGGCAGAGTTTCTTGAGCGCATCCAGGCCATCTCCGGAAATGTGCAAATCGACCGGTACCAGGAGCAGAAGGATGCCAGCGGACGGGTGACCCAGTATCGGGTGTGGGCACATCGGTAGGTAAGAGAAACCCGGGACGGCCCTCGCCACTCCAACAGCCGATAAGGAGATTCATGGTTCATGCGGGAAAGAGAATTGCGCTGTTTTGCCTTGGCCTGGTGGTATCGCTCCCAGGGTCGTTGAGGGCCCAGACTGCCGCCCCTGCGAGCGATGCGGATTTGCAGAAGGTCATCGTGGAACTGAACGCAGCCGCGGCGAAATTTTCGAGCGCACAGGCGGACTTCACCTGGGACCAGTTCACCGCTGTGGTCCAGGAACACGAAACGCAGACGGGCACCATCTATTTTGAGCGGAAGAAGGGTGCTATCCGCATGGCCGCCCACATCAAGCAAGATAATGGCAAAGATGCGCCCAAGACGGTGATTTACGACGGGGGCGAGGTCAACTTTTACGAACCCACCATCAAGCAGTTGACGACTATACGCGCGGGCGCCAATCGCGGCCAGTTTGAAAGTTTTCTGACCCTGGGCTTTGGCGGCAGCGGCAAGGACCTCGAAGCAAACTGGAAAGTGACCCTTTTGGGCGCGGAAACCATGGATGGGGTCTCAGTAGCCAAGCTGGACCTGGTGCCCAAGGAGCAGAAGGTCCTGGACAACTTCACTCACGTGACCATGTGGGTCGAACCCAGCCGGGGCATCAGTCACAAGCAGATTTTCTACCAACCCAGCGGCGATCTGCGCACGGTTACCTACAAGGACATCCGCTACAACGCAGCTCTGGCCCCCGAGCTCTTCCAACTCAAGCTGCCACCCGGCACCAACCACGTGGTGAAGTAACAGGCGGCCAAGGCTATCACCACAGGAAAGCATTCCAGGGTG
Organism: Acidobacteriaceae bacterium; assembly: GCA_049693715.1. Classification (GTDB taxonomy): domain Bacteria; phylum Acidobacteriota; class Terriglobia; order Terriglobales; family Acidobacteriaceae; genus PALSA-350. The sequence goes on from JBAVQC010000440.1 coordinate 5,704, forward strand.
TAGCGGGGCTCGGGCGCCTCGAGGGTGGCCAGCAGCAGGCTGCGCAGGATAATCAGTGACACCATGGCGCCGGCCATGCGTGGCCAGCGGAGGGCCCCCAGGAAAGCTGCCACCAGATAGGCCAGGTTGAGTGCGCCGAAGAAGAGAGCCAACCGAGTCTCCGCAGGATGCTGGGCATATTGCCACCAGCGCAGATGGATGTTCATGGTCTCCACCCGGGGGCGCAGCCACATATCAGCCAGCCGCAGCAGAGGCAGAGTGACGTAATAACGAAAGGGATGGGCGCGGATGCGCTCCTGGGCGAGTTGGGCAAAGCGGCCGTCGATTTCGGGGGTCAGGGTGGTGATGGAGTTGTAGTCCTGCAACAGGCGGTGGGTTTCCTGTTCCTGGGCTCCGTTGTCTATCGCCCGAAGGGGCAGATCCGCGGGATCGATACGATCGCTGTTGCCGGCCCAGTAGATTTCATTGGTGGTGGCGAAGTCGGCGGTCAGAGTTCTGATCCAAAGGACAAAGCCAGGTGAGCCAAATTCTCCGGGATCGTTGGCGTAGCGCGGGGCCAGCGGCTGGAAGACATGAAAGGTGCGCACATTGCGTAGCGTCCAGGCGGCAAATGGGAGCAATGAAAGCAACCCGGCCGCGAGGGCGAGACGGAGGGAGCTGGTTCCCGGGGACTTGCGACCGTAGACGAGGAGGGCCGTCCAGAGGACCACTGCCAGCAGGGCGCCATCGGGACGCAGGAGAGCGGCAAAGCTCCAGGAAAAAATGAGCGCTGCGGTCCATTGCAGGCGGGCGCGCTCCAGCACCTCGGCAAAGGCGCGGAAGCCCAGTGCGACACAGAAGATGGAAAGGGTTTCGGTGAGTGGGGAGGCGACGTAGGTTGCCGTGAAGGGGCAGAGGGCGGCGAGCAGCAGGGCAATGCGGGCGGCGCGGGGCCCGCAGATCTTGCCTGCCAGGCCGGCGACGAGCAGGCAGGTAACGAGGTCGATCAGCGCCTGCAGGTACAAGACGGCCTGATAATTGGCCACGCCAAATAGGGCAAAACAGAAGGCCAGAAATGCCGGGTAGCCCGGCAGTCGCACCAGGGTGGGCTCGACGGTGGTTACGCCGGATTGGTGGCCCACGGTATGGCCGTAGATGCCGTGTTTGAGCCAGTTGGTGGCAATGTCTCCGTAGACCAGCGAGTCACCCTGGATTTGCGGGTGGGCATGGATGAACCACAGGCGTAGAGCGGCTCCGGCAGCGAGCACGAGCAGGGGGTACAGCCATCCCTTGGGGCCTGGAGGTGGGGTGCGTAAGTGCATGCACCAGCATCCCATATGGAAGTTTCGGTAACCGAGGGTACCTGGCCCGGCCGATGGAGCATCTTGAGTTCCTGTAAGCTTTCTAGCAGGCATGAATCGCCAGATCTTCTTCGATCCACAGCGGAAACGCTGGAAACGGCTACGGCGAATTTTGGACGCGGTGGCGGTGTTCTCCACCGTGATTCTGGTGCTGTTTTTTCTCAACGTGGTGAAGACCCAGCACCTGCCGGAACTGCTGCTGCCTACGCCTAAACGGAATTACCGGGCCATTCGGGAACAAGCTGCTGCTGCCATCAAGGCTAAATACTCAAAAGGGGCGCGGCGTAAGACCAGCCGCAAGCCTTCAGAGATTCCCTTCAATTCGGGCGAGAGCCTGCGCGCGGCGTACTACGTCGACGACGATGCGGGTAGCTTCGCTTCGCTCAAAAACCATATCCACCAGATCGATATGCTCTTTCCGGATTGGCTGTACGTGACCAGGGCCGACGGCACGCTCGAAGGCGCATACACCGCGGAAGCTCCGCTGCGCGCTTTCCCGGTGCTGGAAGCCCACGGCGTGCACAGCGTCGACCCGCAGAACAAAGTTCATGATCTGATTGCGGCCGCCCATGAAGACCTGGAAATCTTTCCGGAGCTAAAAAACTACAACGTGCTGACGCAGGAATGGGATCAGCACGCGGCCGCCATGGTGAAGGATCCGGCGGCGCGGTTCAACCTGGAGCGCCAGGTGATGACGTTTCTGGCAGCTAACCCCTCCTATCACGGCCTAAGCCTCGACCTTGAAGATTTGCCCGACGACGCCCAGGCGGGATACCACTTGCTGATTGGCGAACTGCACGCACGGATGCACCCCAAGAATCTTCGGCTCTTCGTGAATGAGAGCGTGGGCGGCGAGGATAGTGACTTCGCCCAACTGGCCCAGCAAACCGACTACATCATCTTGATGAACTACGACCAGCACGAGGAAACGGGCGGTCCGGGACCGATTGCGGCCCAGGACTGGTTCGAAGACAACCTGAGGCGCGTGCTCAAAGTAGTGCCCAAAGAGAAACTGATCTGCTCCATTGGCAACTATGGCTACGACTGGACGATGTCTCTGCCCAAAGGCAAGCATGACACGGTCAAGGTCTTGAATGCCGACGATATCTCCGTACAGGATGGATGGCAGGCGGCCTCGGATGCGAATGCTGACGTGCGCCTGGCCGGCGACGAGCTCAATCCCCATTTTGCTTACGATGATGAAGACAACCACGTAGACCACCAGGTCTGGATGCTGGACGCGGTGACCGCGTTGAATGAGCTGCGCGCCGCACGGCAGTTGGGGGTGCAGACGATTGCCTTGTGGCGGCTGGGCCGGGAGGACGCTTCCCTTTGGTCGGTCTGGGACCATCCCGGCAATGTGAATGCGCCCCAGTCGCTCAAGCAAATACCGCCCGGCGATGACGTGGTATCGGACGGCGATGGCGACATCGTACGCATCACCGGAGAACCGCATCCGGGCTCACGCACCATCGACATGGATTCCTACAACTGGACGGTGACCGATGAGCACATGCTGACCTATCCTTCGCCCTACACCATCGAGTATTACGGCTACAAGCCGGGGGTGGTGGCGCTCAGCTTTGATGACGGCCCCGACCCCAAGTGGACGCCCAAGGTGCTGGACGCTCTCAAACAGCAAAACGTCAAAGCAACCTTCATGATGATCGGCGAACAGGCACAGGACAACGTCGGATTGATGAAGCGGGTGATGGCCGAGGGGCACGAGATCGGCAACCACACCTGGACCCATCCCGACATCAGCGAGATCTCCGCCCGCCAGATGGAGTTGGAGCTGAATCTTACGGAACGGCTGTTTGGCAGCAAGCTGGGGGTCAAGCCGCTTTATTTCCGGCCTCCCTATGATATTGACGAGGAGCCGGATACCAATGACCAAACGGCACCCGCGTATCTGGTCCAGAAGATGGGTTACACGATCGTCGGCAACAAGATCGACACCGGCGATTGGGATGAACGGCAACAGAAGACCCCGGAAGGCATCCTCAACGACGTGCTGGTGCAGCTGGACCTGATGAAGACCAAGCCGCAATTTCGCGGCAGCATCATCCTGATGCACGACGGAGGAGGTGACCGCAGCGTAACCATCGCGGCGCTCCCGGTGCTGATCGCGGGACTGCGCGCGCATGGATATACCTTCGAACAAGTCTCCGACCTGATGGGCAAGACGCGCGCAGAGGTCATGCCGCCCCTGAATTACAAAGAGCGATGGCAGGCTCGGGTGGATTCAGTGGCCTTCTTTGCCTGGGCCTTTTTTAACCACTTTGCGGTCAGCCTTTTTTTCGTGGGCGATATTCTGATGAGCGCCCGGCTCATCATGGTGGGGGTTTTCGCCCTGATCGACCGGCTGCGCAAACGCCCGGTGCCCGAAGTCATTGGGGGATTTCTGCCTCGGGTGGCGGTGTTGATTCCAGCGTATAACGAGGAGAAAGTCATCGTGCGCACCATCCGCTCGGTGCTGAACTCGGATTATCCCCATCTGCGCATCATCGTGATCGATGACGGTTCTCCAGACCGGACCTCAGAGGTGGCGCGCGAAGCCTATCCGGAAGAGATTGCCGCCGGCATGCTGACCGTGCTGCGCAAAGCAAATGGGGGTAAGGCGGAGGCGCTCAACTTCGCCGTCACCGATCTCACGGAAGAATTCTATGTGGGCATCGACGCAGATACAGTGATCGCGGCCGATGCGGTGTCGAAGCTGGTGGGCCATTTCGCTGATCCCAAGATCGGCGCCGTTGCCGGGAATGCCAAGGTTGGCAACCGGGTTAATTTGTGGACGCGTTGGCAGGCACTCGAGTACATCACCAGCCAGAATTTCGAGCGCCGGGCATTGGATTTGTTTGGCGTGGTCACGGTCGTTCCCGGTGCGATTGGCGCGTGGCGGACCGAGGCGGTGCAGCAGGGCGGAGGATATCCGGTCAATACCGTGGCGGAAGATGCCGACCTGACCATGAATCTGCTGGAGCAGGGTTACAAAGTGATCTATGAAGATCGCGCCCTGGCATTCACCGAAGCGCCGGCTACGGCCGGCGGGCTGATGCGGCAGAGATTTCGCTGGTCCTTTGGCACACTGCAAGCGGTGTACAAGCACCAGGCCGCTTTTCTCAAGAACAAGGCGATGGGCTTGTTTGCCCTGCCCAACATCCTGATCTTTCAGATCCTGCTGCCGCTGGTCTCGCCTTTTATCGACTTGATGTTTGTCGCGGGCGTGGTGCACTATCTGCTTGACCGGCACTTCCACCCCGAGGCGGCGAATGCCTCGAACTTCGAGAAGCTACTGACCTTTTTCCTGGCTTTCCTGATCATCGACTTCGTCACTTCGGCGCTGGCCTTCAGCCTGGAGCGGCGGCATGCTGCGAACAAGGGCGATGGGTGGCTGCTGTTTCACATCTGGCTGCAGCGGTTTGCGTATCGCCAGCTCTTTTCGCTGGTGCTGTTCAAGACGGTGAAGCGGGCGATTGATGGACGCCCGTTCAACTGGGACAAACTGGAACGAACGGCCAAGATGTCGGCTCAGACGGAGCGGCTCACGGCCACGCGATAAAGAGTAAAATTGGGGAGTTATGTCAACTGCCCAGATCAGCACCGTCATCCAGCCGATTGCCCCCCGCGGCGAATTTCGCAACGAACCTTTCATCGATTTCCACGATTCGGAAAATGTGCATGCGATGCAAGCTGCACTGATTCGAGTGGGAGATATGCTCGGCCACGAGTACGAACTGGTGATCGGTGGGGAGCGTTCGCGCACCACGAGCAAGATCGAATCGCTCAACCCGGCGCGGCCGGCGCAAATTGTGGGCGTGCACCAGAAGGCCGGGCTCGAACACGCCGAACGCGCGATGCGGGCTGCCCTGGAGGCGTTCGCGACATGGCAATTTGTCGCAGTAGAAGAGCGCGCAGCCCTGCTGCTGCAGACGGCGGAGCTGATTCGTAAACGCAAGTTCGAGTTCTGCGCCTGGCTGACGTACGAGGTGGGGAAGAATTGGGTCGAGGCAGATGCGGATGTCGCCGAGACGATCGACTTTCTGGAATTCTACGCGCGCGAGGCGTTGCGGCTGGCTAAGGCAACGACGCCTATTCAGTACCTGGGGGAACACGATCAACTGCTGTATATACCGATGGGCGTTTGCGCTGTGATTCCGCCGTGGAATTTTCCCTTCGCGATTATGGCCGGGATGACAGCGGCTGCGATCGTCACTGGTAATACTGTGATCCTGAAGCCCTCGAGCGATTCTCCTACGATTGCGGCGCGGTTCCTGGATGTGCTGGAAGAGGCGGGCATGCCGCCGGGCGTGGTGAATTTCTGCCCGGGTTCCGGCAGCACGTTCGGCAACGCGATCGTGGAACATCCCAAGACGCGCCTGATCGCCTTTACCGGCTCCAAGGGAGTGGGTCTGGAAATTCATGCGCGGGCGGCCCAGACGCAACCGGGACAGATCTGGATCAAGCGAACCATTCTCGAGATGGGGGGCAAGGATTCGATTATCGTGAGCACGGACGGCGATCTGGATGCTGCGGTTGAGGGTGTGGTGGCGTCGGCCTTTGGTTTTAGCGGACAGAAGTGTTCCGCGTGTTCGCGGGCTATCGTGGAAGATCCGATTTATGACGTTTTTGTGGAGCGGGTGCGGGAGAAGGTGGAAACGCTGCGAGTCGGCGATCCGACCAAAAACGCTAATCTGGGGCCAGTGGTCAATCGCTCAGCGATGGATACGATTCTCTCTTACATTGAGATTGGTAAGAGCGAAGGACGGCTGTTGACGGGCGGGCATGCGGTTGCAACGGACGAGGGCGGCTTCTTCCTGGAACCGACAGTGATTGCGGATTTGGCGCCGAACGCGCGCATTGCCCAGGAAGAGATTTTTGGTCCGGTGCTGGCGGTGATCCGGGCCAAGGATTACGATCATGCGCTGGAGATTGCGAACAACACGGAGTACGGGTTGACGGGTGCGGTGTATTCCCGTTCGCGGGAGAAGCTGGAGCACGCGCGGCGGGTATTTCATGTGGGGAATTTGTACTTTAACCGCAAGTGCACGGGGGCCATGGTGGGGGCCCATCCTTTCGGCGGGTTTAACATGTCCGGCACCGATTCCAAGGCGGGCGGACCGGATTATTTGTTGCTGTTCACCCAGGCCAAGATGGTTGCGGAGAAGATTTCGTAGGAAAACATTCCCGTTCTCACTTAATGGGAACGTCAGGCGGTGGCGGGAGATCTCGGTTCTTCAGCCACTCTTTGCTGATGCTTTGCGGGGCGTGTTGCGGCGGTAGCTCGTCGAGATCGGGCATGAAGATTTCCAGGCCGGCTTGCGGGGTCATTCGTGTGTAACCGTTCACCAGCTGCGCCTGGTAGTTGACCAGATCCAAATCGAACCACGCATCCTTCGATGCATCGATCATGATGAGATCAACGTTGTGCATGGTCAGCTTGCCGAAATCCAGGGTGCCGCCCTTCAGGGCCATAAAGTTGTGCCACTGTTCAGTGCGCGTAGCATCGTTCTCCGCGTCCCCGTACATGACTTCGATATCCGGGTTTTTCACGCGGACCCGGGTGAGGATGCCGTGGATGTGGGGGGCTGGTAACAGCTTTTGCGTGTCGAAGTAAAGATCGTTCTGTGAAGTTTCGATGCCGGCAACGCTGGTTTTTCCCATCAGGTCGGCGATGCTGACGTGAAAATCACGGAGCAATCCCTTGACCGGAAGCTTCAACACGGACAAGTGGTCCACATGCAGGTGAATGCGGCCGCCCGGCGCAGGAGAGATGGTTCCATCCAATCCGATGGGGAGCGGAATATGCAGCTTGTGAATGGTGCCGTGAACAGAAATCTGGTTACCGTCTCCGGCGAGCGAAATATTTGTGAGCGGAGAACCCGCGACCGCACCGCTGTTGAGGTAGTGGCTGATGTCGCCGATGTTCGCGTGAATGATGCCTTTTTGCACTTCAAGAACGAAGGACTCCGGCTCATCGAAAGAGGGATTGACGTCCTGCTTTGTCCGCCGCATTTCTCCACTCAGCCAGCGAACGTAAATGCGGAAATCAGGACCCTTACGCAGCATCAGGTTGTGCGCGTAGATGCGGGTTGGGGTTAGCTCGTTTGTTGGGTCAGGGACTTGGCCGGCTTGATTGGAGTCTGTAGCCGCCGGCGGCTGACTGGGTTTGACTCTGGCGTACCAGGCAACGCCGGCGCCTGCTATCAGCAGTACGGCGGCGCTGCCCAGAACGACGTGAGAACGTTTCACGCGGGGGTCGGATTACGGCGGGGACGGCGATTGGCCTGGAGGATTTTCTTGCGCAAGCGCAGGTTCTTCGGCGTGACCTCCACCAGTTCATCTTCCGCAATGAATTCGATGGCCTGCTCCAGGTTCATGGGCTTGAAGGGCACGAGGCGGATGGCGTCGTCCGCACTCGAGGCGCGCATGTTGGTGAGCTTTTTCTCGCGCACCACGTTTACGTCGAGGTCGTTGTCGCGTGAATGCTCCCCGATCACCATGCCTTCATAGACCTCCACGCCGGCGGTGATGAAGAGCACTCCGCGATCCTGCAGCCCGTTAAGGGCATACGCGGTGGTGGCGCCGTTACGGTCGGAAATGAGAGCTCCGCTGGGACGCTGCGGGATCTCGCCCTGATAAGGCATGTAACCGTCAAAGAGCGAATTCATCACGATGGTGCCGCGGGTTTCCGTGAGCATCTCGCTGCGCAGGCCGATGAGGCCGCGGCTGGGTACGCGGAACTCCAGACGCACGCGGCCATAGCCGTGGTTATGCATCTTCACCATCTCGCCGCGTCTCGGTCCAAGGCGCTCAATCACGGTGCCGACAAAGGCATCGGGAACGTCGATGGTGAGGTGTTCCACCGGCTCCAGCACTTTGCCGTCAACGGTTTTGGTAACAATCTCGGGCCGGCCCACCATCAATTCAAAGCCTTCGCGGCGCATCATTTCGATGAGGATGGCGAGCTGGAGTTCTCCACGGCCGAGAACCTTGAAGCTGTCGGGGCTTCCCGTCTCCTCCACGCGGATGGAAACATTGGTGAGCAGTTCCCTATCGAGGCGCTCGCGCAGGTTGCGCGAGGTGACAAATTGGCCTTCCCTCCCCGCCATAGGGGAGTTGTTGACAGAGAATTGCATGGCGATGGTCGGCTCGTCGATGACGATCAAGGGCAGAGGTGCGGGATTTTCGAGGCCGGTGATGGTTTCGCCAATGGTGATGCCGGTGACGCCGGCTACCGCCACGATGTCGCCCACCTGGGTGGCTTCGGTGTCGGTCCGTTTTAATCCATTAAAAGTAAACAGCTTGGTGATCTTGGTCTTGAGCAGCGAGCCGTCCCGCTTGGAGATGTTGACTTCTTCCCCGTTGTGCAGGGTCCCGTTGAATACGCGGGCGATCGCCAGGCGGCCCAGGTAGTCGGAGTAGTCGAGATTGGTGACCAGGATCTGCAGGGGGCCGTCGGGATCTCCGCTGGCCGGCGGGATGGTGGAGATGATGGTTTCAAAGAGCGGCTGCAGGTTTTCTCCAGGCGTCTCCAGGGAGGTGCTGGCCGTGCCCTGCTTGGCGTTGGTGTAGAGCACGGGGAAATCCAACTGGTCTTCGTGGGCGTCGAGATCGATGAAGAGGTCGTATACCTCGTCGAGAACTTCTTTGGGACGCGCGTCGGGACGATCGATCTTGTTGATGACCAGGATGGGGACAAGCTTGGCTTCGAGGGCCTTGGAGAGCACGTAACGAGTCTGCGGCAGAGGGCCTTCGGAGGCATCCACCAGGAGCATGACCCCGTCGACCATCTTGAGGGCGCGCTCGACCTCACCGCCAAAGTCGGCGTGGCCTGGGGTGTCGACGATGTTGATCTTGGTGTCCTCGAATTGGACAGCGGTGTTCTTGGCCAGGATGGTGATGCCCCGCTCCTTCTCCAGTTCGTTCGAATCCATGACGCGTTCGGTAAGGGCTTCGTTGGCGCGGAAGGTGCCGGCCTGGCGCAACATTGCGTCCACAAGAGTCGTTTTGCCGTGGTCGACGTGGGCGATGATGGCGATGTTTCGGATCGGGGTGCTCACGGGCGCAGAATTCCTCTTCTTCCGGTTCGCGGAAAGACATTGCGTTGAAATGGACTAGCCTTGCGTTGACGTGCTGGCTGGAAATAACAGGCAGGACAACTGGGCAATGCCTTTTCTACAGTCTATCAGCCCGGGTTTTTCGGGTTTGGGGTCCCATTTGATACGTGGTCGCCGGAAGATCAGAGAAGCGTTCGTTGGAGTTCGAGAGTCAGGGGTTTAGCGCCGTGGTATCCCGGGGGTTCCGTCTTGAGGACAATCCCCCGGGGTTCCTGGTGAGGACCGTCTTTACTGGGGGGCGGGGCCGCGGACTACCTGGACGAAGTCGTCGAGGCGGAGATGGCGGGCAAAGGCGGCTTTGATCTGCCCGGCGTCGAGTTCGTAGTATTTCTTGGCCGCTATGATGGGCTCGTCCAGCGGCAGACCGATCACAGCCCGGTGGAGCAGACCTTGCGCGACTCCCTCTTCGCTTGACTCACCCAACGGAATGGACCGCAGAAGCAATGCCTTGGCCAGGTGCAGCTCATCTGCCGAGACATCCTGCGTGCGCATCTGCTCGAGATCGCGCTCGACCAGCGCTCTGGCTTTCGACACGTTCGGCGGATCGCAGCCGTAAGTCACTGTGTAGCTGGCCCGCGTCTTCGACGCTTCCATGTTGACGTCCACGTTGTAGACGTACCCCGCTACCTGGCGTAAATCGTGGTAGAGCCTGGTGGCGTAGAAGCCGCCGCCCAATACGTGATTGCCCAACTGGAGCGGATAGTAATCGGGATCGAAGCGGTTGAGGTTCAGCTGCTGCGCCAGAACCACGGAGTCCTGGACTGCCTGCGGATCGGGTACGTTGGCGGCCGAAGCCTTATTCACAGGGATTGCAGCCAGGGTCGTGTCGGGCTTGGGACCCTCGGCTTTCCAGGCGCCAAACCACTTGGTGATCACCGCCTTGGCTTCGTCCGGCGTGGTGTCGCCGATCACCACAATGGTGGTCAGATCCGGACGCACGGCGGCGGCGTGATACTGCTTTACATCGTCGAGGGTGACGGTGCCCAAGGAAGCCGGGGTCGCCTCGCGCAGGACCGGGTCATTGGGCGGAAGCAAGGCAATGTCCAGGGCGCGCGAAGTGCGGTAGCCAGGGCTCTTCAGATTGCCGGCGACCAACTGGGCGGTCTGATCTTTCACTACGGTGAAGGCTTCTGCCGGCAAGGCGGGATGGAGTTCGTTGTCGGCCAGCAGCTCCACCCCGCGGGAGAAGCTGTCTTTCAGTACCTGCACGGAGAATTCGAAACCCGCGGTCTCGTTGGCCGCGATGTCGTCCAGAGCTTTCTGGAAGGCCAGGCGGTCCAGTGTCTTGGTGCCGTAGGAGTAGAGGCCTTCCAGTACCTCGGAAACACCCTCCTTGCCCTTGGGTGTCTGCAGATCGGCGTTGTTCTTTACTGTGCCTACGACGGTTACGGTAGGGCTGGTGTGGTCGGTCTTCACGATCAGGCGAAGGCCGTTGGGCAGGGTCGTGTCCGAGGCGACAATGTAGTCCGATGGGACTTTCAACTGCGAAAGCGACGCTGCAGCCCAGGATGGCAACACGACCGGCTTGGTGGGCGCCGAGGTCGTCTTCTCGCCCCCGCCAAAACCCTTGGCGGCGACGGCTTCGCCCGAGGGCGATGGTTTTAGGGTGGCAGTGATGGAGTTCGAACCGACCAGGTACTGTTTGGCCACCCGGTTCACATCCGCCAGGGTTACAGCCTTGATGGCCTGCAGGTCGTCATCCGGGGAGTTGCGGCCCTCAGCGGCCAGCGCTTCCGACCAGGCGGAAGCCAACCCGGGAATGGAGTTGCGCTGAAACTGGGAGGAGGCAATTTCGTCCCGCTTGGCAGCTTCGAAAAGATCTTGCGGGAGACCCTTTTGCGCGTACCCCTCGACAATCTGGCGCAACTCGTTGATGGGGCCGGTCGCATCGACGCCGGCTGGTAGAGCCATCTCGGCGAAGCCAACACTCGCCTTGGGATAATTTTCGGCGATGCCGAAGCTCGCATAAAGGGCCTTGCCCGCAGGCACCATGCCGTAAACATCGCCACGCTGGCTGGCCAGAATATCGGCCAGGACTTGTGTCGCTGCGTAATCAGGTGAATCGGTTCCCGGCATGCGATAGGCGATGAAGCCCAGGACATAAGGCAGATTGCTGTCGAGGGTAAAGGTTTCCGGCTTGACCGGGGAAAGATTGACCGCGGGGCGCTCCGGCACCGGGTGGTTAGCAATGTCGCCAAACAGGTCCTTGACCTTGGCGATGGTTGCGGTTGGATCCACATCGCCGACAATCACCAGAATGGTATTGCCCGGGGTGTACCACTTCTTGTAGAAGTCGCTGAGCATCGCACCTGTAGTGGCGTCAAAGGAGGCCCTGGTGCCCAAGGGGTCGTGCGCGTAAGGCGTGCCCGCAAACATATCGGCATTCAAGCGATCGATGAATTTGTAAGTGGGATTGGAGAGGTCGCGGGATACCTCCTGTTCAATGGCGCCTCGTTCGTGGGTCCACTCTCCTTCAGCATTATCGACACCGCGCAGGCAGGCGGCCTGGGCGTGAAGGGCAACCTCCAAGTCGGCGGCGGGAACGGTGGTGTAGAACTGGGTGATGTTTTGTTGAGTATCGGCATTGTCCCGGCCGCCCAGTTGGGCGTAGATGGCAGCTGTTTGATCGGCAGTCATGCCGGTGCAGCCGCGAAAGGCCATGTGTTCCAAGGCGTGGGCCGATCCCGGGAAGCCGGGTGGTGTTTCATCTCCGCCGACCTTGAAGTTCAGCTCGACCGCGACCACGGGCGCCAGGGCGTTGCGCACGATGACTACCTGCAAGCCGTTGGAGAGTGTGGCGCGGGTCACGTTGGCCGGATCCGCAGCATGGACACGCGGCGCAAACGCGGTAAGCAAAAAAAGCAACGACAACAGGGCTTTGAGCTTCAAATCGATCTCTCCAGGCGAATTCTCGCAGGTAATTTCCAGTCTTTCATGGGTTGGGTATGGCCGACTACCGGGGCGATCACTCCAGCGGCATAACGTCCACCCCGACCTTCAGGCTGTGTTTGGCGCCCCCAAGCAAAACGCCGCGAATGGGGCTCACGTCGCTGTAGTCACGGCCCCAGGCCAGGGTGATGTGGCCGTCGGAGGGGATGCAGTTGTTGGTGGGATCGAAGTCTACCCATCCATAGCCGGGGCACCAGGCCGCGCACCAGGCGTGGGAGGCGTCGGCTCCGACCAGGCGGGGGCGGCCGGCCGGTGGAATCGTGCGCAGATATCCGCTGACGTAACGCGCCGGAAGACCCAGGGAACGCATGCAGGCGATTTGCAGATGAGAAAAGTCCTGGCAGACTCCGCGGCGCTTTTCGAAGAAGGTTTCGACGGGCGTAGTCACTTCGGTCGCCTTGGCATCGAAGCGGAAATCGTGATGGATGCGCGCGGTGAGATCGAAGACAGCTTCCAGCAGGGGGCGGTTAGCGGGAAATGACTCGCTGGCGTAGGCGGCTAAATCCGGCTTGGCCGAGACGCGGATGGAGTCGAACACGAACTGGTATGCCTCCAGGCCTTCCTGGCTATGGCCGGAGGACACGGTGTCGCGCACGGTTTCCCAGGAGGGCGATTCCGAGAAGACCGGGTGGGCCAGGGTTTGGACTTCCAGTTCGCTACTCGCTTCCACGCTCATGCGGCTGTGGGATTCGGGCAAGGTAAAGGAGGTGACGGTGTTTCCGAAGTAGTCAATGTGTGTCGTGGAGTGGAAGGGCGGCAGGGGCCAAACTGATAGTTCCATGGAGCGGCGTTTCTGCCGGCGAAGGTCGCGCGGGGTCAGCCGGACTACGTGATGAGATACGGAGACGGGTTCTACGTAGTCATAAATGGTTTGGTGCCGTACGCGGTAGAGCATTTCTTCTTGCCTTTCTTTTGACGCTCACGTGTAGGAAAGGTGAACGTTAGGTCGCTTTCATCTAGAACCGGCTGTTTGATGAAAGCTACGCCGACCTTCAGTTTGCTCGCTCCATTTGTGCGTGGCTGAAATAAGTGTTGGAGATGGCTTCCGCGAAGGCCGGCAGGGCTGCGCCCAGGTCTCCGATGAGGGTGTCCAGCCGGGTGCGGTTGGTTCCGGTCTGGGCTTCGCAGAGTGCTTCTACGTCGGCATGCAACAGCTTGGACGCTGCGGCTTCCATTTGTCTTTGCTGGAGAACGGGCCATCCTGAGCCGGAGGGCATGCCGGAAAGCCCCGCGCAGTGGCGGGTCAAGTCTTTGAGCTGGAAAGCGAGAGAGCGCGGGTTGGCTTCGTCGCTCATGAGCAGATCGACCACCGGCGCGACCTGCAATACGGTGAAGTAACGGGAACGGTAGGTGATGGAGCTGTCGGCTACCTCAAGCAACATTTCGAGGGAAGCCCAGTTCTCGGGGTCCACCGGAACCACGATCGAGCGTAACAACTCCAGGATCTGGACGGAACGCTCGATCCTCCGGCCAATATTGAGGAAGTGCCAGCCGGGTCCGCGGGTGATGTTGCCGGCTTCAATGCCGCGCAGAGCGGCGAGGGTCAGGATACAGCTGTTCAGCACAGCCAAGGCGTCTGCCGGCAGAACATAGCCCCAGGCCACGCGGTCGGAGGCACGGGCGATATTGCCCATTTGGCTCACGATGCGCAGCAGATCCGTCGAAAGGCGGTCCCGCACCTGGGCCGCGGCGCGCGTGGCACGGCTGAGATTGACGTTGAGACTGTCGCTGCGTTGTTCTTCGAAGATCAGCGACAGGATTTCCTTTTCCAAATCTCCCTGTTGATCGAGATGGCCCTGCGGATCATCCTTGGCCAAGCGCGAATAGGGCGACTCGAGACACTCGTACAGCTTCATCAACGATAGCCAGCCCGGGGTCTCCGGGCCCCAGGATTCGCCGGTTATGCGGGAGAGGATACAGCGCAGCACGCGCGCCAGGTGCTCACAGCGTTCGACATAACGCCCTAGCCAGAAGAGATGTTCCGCGGCACGGCTGGGCAGGTCACTGCTGGCTCCACGATGGAGTTCTACCGGCAGATCGCGTGGGCGGCGCAGGCTGAAGTTGTCCACCGGCTTAGAGGAGAGGACCCAGGTATCTTTACTGCCGCCGCCATGCTGCATGGAAACAACCGGGGTATCCGCAGAAGGGGAAACGCGAGTAAGGCCGCCCGGCATCACGATCCAGCTATCCCCTGCCGCTGCGATGTAAACGCGCAACACCACCCGCCGCGGCATCAGTCCGTTTTCTGACCATACGGGGACGCTGGAGAGATTAAGCAGTTCCTGTCCGACAAAATCGTTGGGCCGCGCCTGCAATTGCTCCAGCAGGCGGGCGCGCTCGGCCGGCCCCAGCCGGCCTCCGAAAACTGGCTCCATGCCCCGGGCCGGGAAAGCGGGCTTGATCACCAAAAACTCCAGGTTCTGGCGCACATAGCGGAGAGCCGCGGGCTGGCCGCACCACCAGGTGGCGACGGAAGGCAGCGCCAGGCCCTCGCCCAGCAGGCTGCGGCTAAGGCCGGGAAGAAAAGGAATGAAGGCGGAGGTTTCGAGCAGGCCGCTGCCCAATGCATTGGCCACCGCTACATTGCCGCTGCGCACAGCCTCGACCAGGCCGGGCACTCCCAAATAAGAATCGGAGCGCAGCTCGAGCGGATCACAAAAGCCATCGTCCATACGGCGCAGAATCACATCCACCGGCCTGAGTCCTTCGAGGGACTTGAGGAATACGCGGTTCTCCCGCACCGTGAGATCACTCCCCTGGACCAGGGTGAAGCCGAGATAGCGAGCGAGGTAGGAGTGCTCAAAATAGGTCTCGTTCAACGGTCCGGGAGTCAGGAGTACGACTCGCGGATGGGTGCGCGCGGAGGGAGAAAGGTGCAACAGAGTCTCGCGAAAGTCCCGGAAAAAGGAAGCCAGGCGGTGCACCTGGGCCTCGCGAAAGAGATCAGGGAAAGTTTCCGCCATCACGATGCGGTTTTCGAGGGCATAGCCGGCGCCCGAAGGTGCCTGGGTTCGGTCGGAGATCACCCACCATTGCCCGTCCGGCGATCGCGCCAGGTCGACGGCAAGCAAATGCAGGTAATTCGAACCGGGCACCGGAACGTCATGGCAGGCGCGCCAAAAAGCAGGGTTGGCGAAGACAAGTGCGGACGGAAGATTTCCGTTCAACAGCAGCGTTTGCGGACCGTAGAGATCGGCAAGGATGGTGTTGAGCAGGCGGGCGCGTTGGATCAGGCCAGCCTCCAGGTAGGCCCACTCCTCGGGTGAGATGAGCAAGGGAATCGCGTCCAGGCTCCAGGGGCGGTCGGTGCCGAGCGGGTCGCCGTAAACGTTGTAGCTAACGCCATTCTCGCGAATGCGCTGCCGGGCTGTTTGCCAGCGGTGGGCGAGTTCCTTGCCGCCGAGCGAAGTCAACGAAGCGATATAGCGATCCCAATGAGGGCGAAGAATACCGGGCTCTACGCACATCTCGTCGTAAACGCCGGGAGCCTGGCGATATTCGGCGGTCAGTAACGGATCATCCAGTATCTCGGCCATAGTCATGCGTCGGTTCTCTATGGTGTCCGGCGTAAATCCAGGGTTAACGGGAACTCGGTATTGGGCCTTTCGGGGGGAACGATCATCGGGCCGGGGGTGTGGCCAAAACTGCCGAACCGGGCCAGGCGTCGACTCTCGGCTTCATACGCGTTTACGGGGAAGTGCTCGTTGGCTCGACCGCCTGGATGGACCACATTGTAAGTGCAGCCCCCGATCGCATGACCCGACCAAGTATCTACAATATCGAATATCAGCGGGCTGTGAACGGGAATGTCGGGATGCAGGCAGGAGGGGGGTTGCCAGGCCCGATAACGAACTCCGGCGACGAATTCGCCGTCTTTGCCGGTAGGATGCAACGGAACCGGCCGGCCATTGCAAAGCACGGCAAAGCGGGAGCCGACCATGCCCGCTGCCTTCACTTGCAAACGCTCGACGGAGGAATCCACACTCCGGGCGGTGCCACCGCTGGAAGCTTCTTCGCCGAGCACGTTCCAGGGCTCGAGCGCGTGGCGCAGTTCCAAGTGGATGCCGCGGGCGGTCACGGAACCGATGGGTGGAAAGCGGAACTCGAAGTGGGGAGCAAACCAGTCGCTGCGAAAGGCGTAACCGGCCCGGTTCAAATCGTCGACCACATCCTCCCAGTCAGATTGCACGAAGTGCGGCAGCATGAAGCGGTCGTGCAGGCTGTTTCCCCAGGGAATCAGTTTTTGGCGATATGGCTTACGCCAGAATTGCGCGATCAGCGCTCTCACCAGGAGTTGCTGGGTCAGGCTCATGCGCGCGTGCGGCGGCATTTCAAACGCGCGCAGTTCGAGAAGACCGAGACGGGTTCCGGCGCCCTCCGGGGGATCGAGCTTGTCGATGCAGAATTCGGCGCGGTGGGTGCTGCCGGTTACGTCAGTGAGCAGATGACGAAAGAGGCGATCCGTCATGCGTTTTGACACCGGGGCCGAACCGCGTTCGGGGATCTGGTCGAAGGCAATCTCCAACTCGTAGAGCGATTCCACCCGTCCTTCGTCGACCCGGGGATGCTGGCTGGTCGGGCCGATGAACAGACCGGAGAGCAGATAGGAAAGCGAAGGATGGTTTTGCCAGTAATTGACCATGCTGCGCAACAAGTCTGGGCGGCGCAGAAAAGCACTGTCGTCGGCAGTGGGTCCGCCAATCACCAGGTGGTTGCCGCCACCGGTTCCGGTGTGTTGCCCATCGAGCATGAACTTTTCTGTTCCCAGGCGGGTCTCGCGCGCCAGTTCGTAGACAGCGGTGGTGTTCTCGACCAGGGCATCCCAACTGGCGGCGGGTTGGATGTTGACTTCGATTACCCCTGGATCGGGAGTGACTTTAAAGACCGAGATACGGGTGTCGTTGGGTGGGGTATAGCCTTCGATCGACACCGGCATGGAGAGATGGGCCGCGGTGTCTTCGATAGCGGCGACCAGGTCGAGGTAGTCCGACAGATAGTCGACGGGGGGCATGAAGATACAGAGCCTTCCGCCGCGTGCCTGCACGCAAAGTGCGGGGCGGGTCTGGGTGAGTGCTTTCTCCTCGTCTGCTTTCGGCTTGGACTTGTCTGCAGCGGCCTGCGGCTCATCCTGCGCGGGGGGCAGGCTGAAAAGCTCCATGCGGCGTTCCGGCCGTTGGGGCAGCTTGTCGCGCCAACGGAACGGGTCGATATCGAAGGACCAGGTGAGGTCTTCCGGCGTGGTCCAGGGCATCGCTTCGATGGGCAGGCGGTAGCCCATGGGCGAGTCTCCAGGGGTGAGAAACACGCGGTTGGCCAGCTCAAACCACGGCTGGCTGGTCCAGCGCGGAGTCCCGGACCGGGTGGGGATGCGGCGCAACGGGAGCACGAAACCGATTGGCTGGTCCGCGGCTCGTTCGAACAAGTGGGCCAGGCGGGCGCGTTCTGTAAACTCCCGCAGCTTGGGGTCGAGGGGATCGATTATCTCGGGTAGCCGCCGTTCTTTCCACAAGTGAAAGAAGATGTCTTCGTAGGCGGTGATGGTGAAGTCAGGACTTACTTGCAGGCGGCGAGCGAGGGCCTCGAGAAACTTGCGTGCTTCGGAGGCTGCATAGCCGTAGTCATTGCCATCCTGGGCGAACAGGCTTTGCTTCTCCCAGATGGCCACCCCATCGTTACGCCAGTAGCAGCCCAGCGCCCAACGGGGGAGTTCTTCGCCCGGGTACCACTTGCCTTGCCCGAAGTGGAGCAGAGCGCCGGTGGAGAAGCGATCGCGCATTTTGAGCAGGAGCTGCCCCGCCAGCTTTCGCTTGGCCGGGCTCATGGCGGTGGTCGACCACTCGCTGCCGTTGCGATCGTCGAGCGAGACGAAGGTGGGCTCTCCGCCCATGGTCAGGCGCACGTCTCCTACCCGTAGATCCACATCCACCTGGTGACCCAGGGCCTGGATCTGCTCCCATTGTTGTTCCGAATACGGCTTGGTAACGCGGGGGGATTCGTGGATCCGCTGTACCGACATGGAGTAGCTGAAATCGGTTTTGCAAAATTCGAGCGGACCGGAGATGGGGGCGGCACTGCCTACATCCGGTGTGCAGGCGAGCGGGATGTGGCCTTCCCCGGCGAGCAGGCCTGAGGTGGGATCGAAGCCCACCCAACCGGCGCCGGGGAGGTAGACTTCCGTCCACGCGTGGAGGTCGGTGAAGTCAGTGGAGGCGCCCGATGGGCCTTCAAGGGGTTTCACGTCCGGGGTGAGCTGGATCAGGTAGCCGGAGACAAAGCGGGCAGCGAGGCCCAGGTTGCGCAGGATCTGTACCAGGAGCCAAGCCGAGTCGCGGCAGGATCCGGTGCCCAGGGCGATGGTCTGCTCGCAGGTCTGTACTCCGTGTTCCAGGCGGATCACGTAGCCGATTTCGCGTTGGACGCGTTGATTGAGACTGACGAGGAAGTTCAGAGTGGGGGTGCTGACCCGGGGTACCTGAGCGAGGAAACCGGCCAGACGGGGGGCGGGGACTTCCGCTTCCAGAAAGGGCCGTAGTTCGCGGGCTAGCGAGGTCTCATAGGCAAATGGGATCTGCTCGGCGTAGGGCTCGAGGAAAAAGTCGAAGGGATTGAAGATTGCCATCTCGGCAACCAGATCGACCTCCACCAGGAATTCGTTGGTCCTTTCCGGAAATACCAGGCGGGCGAGGTAGTTGGCTTGCGGGTCCTGTTGCCAGTTGATGAAGTGGTTTTTGGGGAGGACTTTGAGGGAGTAGGCAAGGATGGGCGTTCGACAATGAGGGGCCGGCCGCAGGCGGACAGTTTGCGGGCCGAGCAACACCGGACGGTCGTAACGATAGTGCGTCTTGTGGTTCAGCGCAATGTGAAGGGCCATAGGTCGGAGTTGCTACTAGAGTACATGCGGTTCGACTGCAAACCGCGTCTCCTTTGTCATCCCGACCGGAGCGAACCCGGATTTCCTGCCTCGCTGCATTGGACGAGGCCGCGTTTCCGCCTTTCTCTTAAGGAAAGGCGCGTGATGTTCGACAACGCCACCACCTTCTACAGGAAATCCGGGGTAGCGCAGCGGAGCGATCTCTGTGTTGACTCACCTTCTTGGAAATGTGTTCAACAGACCGAAGCCGATCGGTCCGCGGCACGCCGGGATAGGTTGCAAGGATCACTTGGAAGGCTCGCCGGTATGATGTTTCCATGTCCCCCACTCCCGAAGTTCTGGACCGCGCGAAGAAGATCAAGTTGTTTCTCATGGATGTTGACGGCACCATTACCGACGGCAGCGTCAACCTCATTTCCTTGCCCGGCGATGGTGGGGTGGCGGAGATGAAGGCTTTCAACTCTCAGGATGGCGCAGGGTTGAAACTTGCACACATTATGGGAATCCGCACGGGCTTCATTACGGGGAGAAAATCTCCTGCCGTGACGCAGCGCGCCCAGGAGTTAAAGGTGGAATTCGTCTACCTGGGGCAGGAAACGAAAACAGCCGCATTTAATGAATGCCTGCAGAAGGCCGGGGTGCGGGAAGAAGAAACGGCTTACATGGGCGACGACCTGCCGGATATGCCGGTGGCCAAAAGAGCCGGGCTGGCAATCGCGGTGGCGAACGCAGCTCCTGAATTGAAGGCAGTGTGCCATTTTGTAACGGATGCTCGAGGCGGAAACGGAAGTGCCCGGGAGATCGTGGAACTCATCCTGAAGGCCCAGGGCAGATGGGAAGAGGCAGTGCCCCGGGCGATCGCTTAATACCTCCGAGGCAAAACCTATTTCCCCGGTAAGCCGTCTAAGGGAAGAGCCTGCCTTCTTTTGACCGCACCCAAGCCCCTGTCCGACCTCTCAAAAGCGGTACGCTATAGTTAACAAGATGCACAATAAGCGATGCAAAGAGCGCGAGCGGCACCCCTGGCGGTTAGCCATTGCTCTTTGCTGTGCTCTTTTGCTGGTGTTCGCGGCGACGATTCAGATCGCGCACGTTCACTCGGCGGAAGGTGTGTCCCACGCCGGATGCGCTCTTTGTGCGACTGCGCATGCGGTCATTTCTCCGGCGACGCCGGCTACGATTCCCCTGGCAGCGAGACAGACGACGGCGCCTGTCGCCGTTCTGCAACCTGCATTTGCACACCGATTTTCAGACTTTTCGCTCTACACCAGACCCCCGCCTGTCGCGATTGCTTTTTCCTAAAAGCGATTTCAACAAGCACCCATAAAGATGCCCCGGGGGGGGTCGGTCAATGTACTCATTTTCCAGACGTTTTGTCTTTGCCTTTTTTCCATTTCTGCTGCTGACACCGGCGTTGCCTCTGCACGCCCAGACTGCGGCCGGCACCATTACCGGGACGGTCACGGATGGTTCGGGCGCGGTGATACCCGGCGCCACCGTGACCATCGAAAATCCGGTCAGCGGGCTCAAGAGGAGCGCCAAGACGGACGCTGCGGGCCAATACAGATTTACCAATCTGCCGTTCAATCCTTATCACCTGGTGGCGAAGGCGCCTGGTTTTGCAGAATTCAGTACCGACGTGCCGGTGCGCTCCTCGGTCGCCGTCACTCCCAGCATCAAGATGCAGGTAGGAGGGGCTTCGACCACGGTCACGGTCACGGGGGAGGACCTGGTGGAGAACGACACCTCGCTCCACACCGACATTGACCGGAACCTGATCGAGAAGTTGCCGCTTGAAAGCTCCTCCTCCTCGGTGAGTTCGCTGGTGACGCTTTCGACCCCCGGGGTCGCGGCGGACTCCAATGGACTGTTCCACGGGCTGGGGGATCACGCTTCCAATTCGTTTTCCGTGGATGGCCAGCCGATCAGCGACCAGCAAAGCAAGGTGTTCTCCAACCAGATCCCATCCAATTCGATCCAGTCGATTCAGGTGATTGCCGGTGCGCCGCCGGCCGAGTACGGGGACAAGACCAGCCTGGTGATTCAAGTGACGACGCGCTCCGGACAGGGTCTTACCAAGCCTACCGGCAGCATTACCACCTCCTATGGATCATTCGGCTCGGCGACCGGCGGATTAGATATTGGATATGGTTCCCAAAACTGGGGGAACTTCTTTGAGCTCGATGGATTGAATACCGGCCGCTTTCTTGACACCCCGGAACTTGCGGTCTTCCACGACAAAGGAAATCAGCAAAATGTCTTCGATCGCGTGGACTACCAAGTCACTCCGGTCGACTCCTTCCACCTGAACCTCAACTACAGCAGGTCCTGGTTTCAAACACCTAACTCCTACGACACCCTGAACGTGCTCGACCAATTTGGCGACAATGTCGGCAACTCTGACCAGAAATCAAAGATTGAGACCTTCGACATCGCGCCTACCTACACCAGGATTTTTGGGAAGAATGTGGTCTATAACTTCGGTCCTTATATCCGGAAAGACAGCTATCAGTACTTTCCCAGCGAGAATCCGTTGGCGGATCTTGGCCCCCCTAATCTGCAAAACCAAGCCATCGGACAGTACCGGACTCTGACCAATGCCGGAGTTCATTCCGATCTGACCTATACCAAGGGGAACCAGACCATCAAGGGTGGCCTGCTTTATGCGCAGACATTTCTTCGTGAGCGTGACGATCTTGGCATTGTGAGCCCGACGTTCAACTCGCCCTGCATAAATGCCTCCGGCAGTCCCGTCGACGGATTTACCAGCCCCGCTGGATGCGCGGCCGCGGGATATCAGCCGAACAGTGCATTCAAGCCGGTTCTGTTGCCGTATGACCTTACCCGCGGCGGCAGCAACTACAACTACTTTGGACATGCGGATGTGAAGGAACTGGCGCTCTATATTGAGGATTCCATCAAGGCCGGCAACTGGCTCTTTAATTTTGGCATACGCGGCGACATCTACAACGGCCTGGCCAGCGCCACGCAAGCCGAGCCTCGCCTGGGTGCTTCCTACAGCATCAAGCGGACGAATACGGTGCTGCGCGCCTCTTATGCCCGGACACTGGAGACACCATTCAACGAGAATCTTGTGCTTTCCAGCCAGGGTTGCGCAAATGAGGTGTTGGCTCCCCTGCTCTCGTGCAGTGCTGGGGTCCAGGGCACGCTGCAGCCCGGCTTTCGCAACGAGTTCCACGCCGGCCTGCAACAGGCTTTCGGGAAAAATCTCGTGTTCAGCGGCGAATACATCTGGAAGTACACGCATAACGCATTCGACTTCAGCGTTCTGGGTAATACTCCCATTACCTTTCCGATTGACTGGCACAATTCAAAGGTCCCGGGACTTGCGCTGCGTGCCGATGTGCCTGACTTCCATCACATCACGGCGTTTCTCGTGCTGTCGTCCGTCGCCGCTCGCTTCTTTCCTCCACAGGTTGCCGGAGCTGGAGCCACGGTCGGGCAACCTGGGTTACCCTTCCGCATTGATCACGATGAGCGGCTTAACCAGACGACGCATGTGCAGTATCAGCTGCCGTTTCATTGGAGTCCCTGGGCCGGTTTCAATTGGCGCTACGACAGCGGCTTGGTTGCCGGATCGACGCCTTGTTACAACCCACTTTCGAACGATCCCAACAGCGCGTGCGCCGATACCTCGACGACACTCAACGGGCAGCCGGCGGTTGACCTGAGCGGGTTGACCACGGACCAGCAGGCTGAAGCCGGCTTGACTTGCGGGGGAATCAAGGCCACGCCAACCACCCCATTGCCCTCGCCATGCCTGGCGTCTGAGTTTGGCTCGACGCTGCTTAGGGTTCCTGCCCCAGGTACGGGGGACAATGACCACAATCCATCCCGGATTCGCCAGCGGAATCTCTTTGACGTTTCTTTCGGTGATGACAACTTGTTCCAGGGAGACCGCTATAAGTGGAGTCTGCAGGTGACCGGGGTCAATATAGCGAATAAGACCGCGCTTTATAACTTCCTGTCTACGTTCAGCGGAACGCACTATGTGACGCCGCGGTCGCTTACGGCGGAACTTGGGTTTCATTTCTAGGGCTAACGGGATTCGGCCAGAGCTTCCTGTGCGCGGAGCGCTAATCCGCGGGCGACGGAGATGAACTCGTTCCCGGTTCGTATGCGCTGTTCGCCAAAACGCGTCTCGAAAATGCGACGGACGGCGGGCACGAGCGAACTGCCGCCGGTGAGGAACACGCGATCGACCTGCCTGCGGTCTATCCCCGAGGTTTCGAGGAGCGAATCGACGCACTGCTCGATGGCCTGCAATTCTTCGGCAATCCAACCTTCCAAGGCGTCGCGGGTGACGGCGATGGTAATGTCCATGCTGCCGTCCCGGAAATGAAATTCGGCCTCTTCGGTATGGGATAGCTTGAACTTCACTCGCTGCACGGCTTGGTGCAGGTGGTAGCCCAAGTCTTCGTCAATCAACGTAATCAGGGCTTCAATCTTTTCCGGTTCCAAGGCGCGGAGACGAGCGGTTTTCAAGATTTCCATTACGTTGGAGGTCCTCAAGAACGATAAGTAATGCCAGCGCTCGAGGTTGGCATAGATCCATGCGGGAACCGCGGGCAGAAGCTTGTTGAGCGAACGAGCAAGCGAATCGGATCCGAGCGCGGGGGAGACGAGTTTGCGGACGATCCTGGCGTCGAAAGCATCGCCGGCGAGACCCAAGCCGCTGTTGCCGAGTAGATCCTGAGACTTGCGGCCACGCTTGCGCACCCCGGGGCCAACATGTAACAGAGAAAAGTCGCTGGTACCCCCGCCAAAGTCGCCGATGAGGATTAACTCGTCGTGATCGAGAGTGGATTCGTAAGCGTAGGCTGCCGCCACGGGCTCCATTTCGAAATCAACCTTCTCGAAGCCCGCAGACATAAAGGCCTGGCGCAAGCGAGAGACGGCATAGACCTCATCCTCTTCTGTTTCCGCGCCCACAAAACGTACCGGCCTTCCCACCATGGCATAGCCCACCGGAGTACCGAACTGCTGTTCCGCCCGGCGGCGCAGATCGGCAAGAATACGGGAAATGAGATCTTCGAGAGTGTAATGACGGCCGAACACCGCTGTTCCGGTCAGGGAGCGATCGGAGAGATAGGATTTGAGCGATTGAATCAGGCGGCCCTTATTCTCGGCAGCCAGGTAGTGTTCGATGGCGGTGGGACCGGTCCAGGCATGCGTTCGTACCCGGTTGGCTTGTTTGGCTTGCTGCAAATAGAGGACCGATCGAAAGGAAAAAGTCTCGCCCGTAAGTGTGGGAAAGGCGACTACTTCCACCTGTGATTTGCCGGAGGCACGAGCCACTGTGCTGTTGGTGGTACCGAAGTCAATACCGATGGCCGGGACCTGGCCTGGCGATTGCTGCATTCTTTTCATTATTTCAGGAACGCCCTGCTTGACATAGATTGGGGCGCACGCCCATGCTGCTGGCATGAGAAAGGTGCTGTGGTTTCTCCTCGCCGCGAGTTGGATGGCGCCGCTGAGCTTGCGCGGCCAGGAGACCGTCGACGGCACCAGGAAAGTGATCGTGGTGGGGTTTGTTGGAGGCTTCGTCAGGCACGACGATACGAAGCACGCCGAAGTGAAGTTTGCTGCGCATCTGCGCGAACGGTATCACTCGGAGATGGACGTCGAGGTGTTTGGCAATCATTCTGGTATCCCGGCTCTTGAGCATGTGCTGCGCCTTGCGGGTACCGACACGGCGCACGCCAGAATCATCATCTTTGGCCACAGCTGGGGCGGAACCGAGACAGTCACACTCGCGCGTGAGTTGGAGCGGCGAGGGATTCCGGTTCTGCTGACCATCCAGGTTGACAGTATTGCGAAGCCGGGTCAGGAGAACTCCACGATTCCCGCGAATGTTGAAAATGCTGTCAATTTTTATCAGTCGCGTGGGCTGCTTCATGGACGCTCAGAAATTCTGGCCAAGGATCCCACGCGCACGAATATCATTGGCAACTTCGAGATGACGTATAAGGACCATCCCGTCAACTGCAAGGAATTCCCCTGGTATTCCCGGGTGTTTACAAAATCTCACATTGAGATTGAGAACGATCCGCGTGTCTGGACCGAGGCTGCTGCCTTGATCGACCTTGAGTTATCAGGTACGAAATCGACTGCCCAGGCGTCTCTGGCTGCAAGTCACCCGTAGACAATGCGAAAATAGCTTTATGCAAAGATCTTTTAGAACCACGGCAACCGGGTTGGCTGCCGGGATTGTTTTGCTGGGAGGCGCTGCAGCGCAGCAGACGCCGGCAAAGCCTGCGCAGAGCACAGCGACCACGACTCACCACAAAACCACTACGGCGGCCGCGAAACCGAAACCTCTCGTACTCACGACAGCGAAAGACAAACAAAGTTATGCCATCGGTTTGAATGTAGGCAAGAGCCTGCACCGGGACGACATCGACGTCGATCCCAAGATTGTGCTTCAGGGATTGAAAGACGCCATAGCCGGCGGTGCCGTGCTTCTGACGGACGATCAGATTAAAACAGTGATGACCGATCTGCAGAGCCAAGTGCGGCAGAAGCAGGAAGAGAAGAAGCAAGCCCTGGTCGAGAGCAACAAGAAGGATGGGACGGCATTTCTGGCAGCGAATGCCGCGAAGCCGGACGTGGTCACACTGCCAAGTGGGCTGCAATATAAGATCCTGACACCCGGAACGGGACCCAAACCTACAGCCACGGACTCAGTGGTGTGCAATTACCGCGGGACTTTGTTGGACAACACGGAGTTTGACAGCTCCTACAAGCGAGGGCAGCCGGCTACATTTCCTGTGACCGGCGTCATCAAGGGATGGACGGAGGCTTTACAGCTGATGCCTGTGGGATCGAAGTGGCAGTTGTTCATCCCGCCCGACCTTGCTTATGGGGAGCGAGCCCAGGGGCCTATCGGACCCAACGCCACGCTGGTGTTTGAGGTGGAGTTGATGTCGATTGCACCCAAGACACCACCCGCAGCCACACCTGGCGCTGCTGAAACACAGCCGCCACCCCAATAGGGGTGGCGTGATCCTGAGAACCTCTTACACTGGGTTGACACACCCGGGAGGAAGAGTATGCGGAGAGAAAACCTTACCCTTAGGGGCGAAAGTGTGTGTGAGAACCCTATTTCCCAACTCAGTCCCGTAGGGACGGCTGAATGTGCAGCCGGGGAGATAGTTGAAACTTAGCCCAGGACGCCAGTCCTGGGTTGGCTTGAAAGCACGATCAGTCCCGCAGGGACGGCTGGAAATACGCCGCGACGCCATCCTGAGCAACCTTCAGCCGTCCCTGCGGGACTAAACCCATCATGGTTCGCGCCACACGTTAGAAGCCCTCATGAGTCCGCGTGCAGTGTCGAATTGTGCTATCTAGGCTGGATCAGCCACACCGCATACACGATGTTATGAGTGACGCGCTTGCGCTACCGGGTGGGTAGCGGCAAGCGAAGCAGCAGCACAGGATCTACCCATTGGCCCTGCCACCGCGCGCTCAGGTGGAGGTGCGGGCCGGTCACGCGGCCGGTTGCTCCGCTGAGGCCGAGACGTTGTCCCTTCCTGACCCGGTCTCCCACCTTTACCTCTATTTTGGAGAGGTGCATGTATAGGGTCGTGAATTGTTGTCCGTGATCGATCACCACCAAGTTGCCTTCATAAAACATAGGCTGGGCGATGATCACCTGGCCGTCATTGGCGGCCAAGACCGGCGTTCCAGAAGGCGCGTGAAAGTCAGTTCCACGGTGGACACTGGCGAGCTCTCCGTTAAACATGCGACGGGTCCCGAAAGAGTCGGTTGCGGTGAAGTGCACGGGTGAGCGAAAACTGCCGCTCCACAATGGCTCGCTCACCAGGTGAGCGAAGGCTGCGTCTTTCACGGCTTTATCGGCGGCGATGCGCTGCAGGGTTGCGGCGTCAGGCTGCACGTACTTCTCCTCTACGTGCAGCGTGGTGGTCTTGTACTGGGCCGGCAGCACAGTCACTTCCTGCCTGGTGGACAGCGGATGGCCATCGGTTGCGGTGGCTGTGAGTTCCAGGGCATAGGTGCCCGGCGCCTGCTCAACGTCGATCCCGGCCAGAGCGTACCAACTGTTTTCCTCGCGGGTCCTGGCGAACAGGATGTCGTGCTTCAGCCAAGTGCCATGCAGCGCGCTGGCCGGCTGGTCAAGCTCAACCTTGAAGAGTACAGGCGAGCCGCTTTCCAGGCGCTGCGGGGACCAGCTTGTGGCCCGAAAGCCAGTACTATGTTGTGCGCTTCCCGGCGAAAGACTCAGAAGGAGCAGAACGAACGCGACCCAGGAATTGATCTTCACTTCCTGAGCATAGAGCCTGTCGCCCATGGGCGTGAACGAGGAATTCGAGGATGCATCTTGCAGGCTACCGGCAGCGGCAGCATGGTGGGGATACCCCCCGGCCCACACGATCTACCACTATGGTGGTATCTTTTCCCGGCCGTAAGATACCTCCGCGACTTTCTTTGCTCTGTTAGGGTCTACTCGGTCGGTGGCGGATGTGCGCGCCGCCTTACTCAGAGGTTATCAACTCCCCCTAACCGGAAAGAAGGTACGAAATCGTGCGAAAAAGAATAGCGGGTTTCACCATGTTTCTCGCGCTTCTGGGAATCCTGGCGGTAAGTCCCAAGCCAGCTTCCGCCCAGCAAGTTCCGGGGCCGCACCCGGCCTATCTCCATGCCCTATCCGATTTACGTTTGGCTCGGGCTTACCTCGATCAGATTGCATGGCCGCCTGTTCAGCGAGATGAAGAACACGCAATTCGTCAGATCGATGCAGCCATCGGCGAAATCAAGCGAGCCTCGATCGATGACGGCAAGAACCTCGAAGATCATCCTCCGATTGATGTCCACATGCGACCGGATGGCCGCTTCCGCAAGGCCCTGGAGTTGCTGGATAAAGCGCATAACGATACAGCGCGCGCTGAAGACGTTCCTCAAGCGCGGGGGATGCGCGATCGCGCGATTGCCCACATCGACGAGGCGCACGGTACGGTGGATGATGCTATCCGCAGGGTGCGTTGGGAAGAGTGGAGAGGGATGTAATTCGAAGGTCAAATGGGATGACAGGCCTGGGTTCGGCTTGCCATCCCATTCGTGATACAGTAACGGTTCCCTATCAATGGTACGGCTACTTCCCGATTTTGAGCACCACCCGGAATCTTGCTTTGCCCTGCACCATCCGCTCGTAAGCTTCATTCACCTGGTCTAACGGGAAGCTCTCGTTCATCGAGCGCACACCGGAAAGCACGCTGAATGCAAGCGTCTCCTGGGAATCGAGGGACGTTCCGGAGTACCAGCCTTTGACCTGCTGTGATTTCAACAACAACTGCAGCGCGGGCACTTCCAACGAAGGTACAGCGCCAACGATCATGAGCGTCCCGGTAGGTGCAAGCCCACCAATCACCGACTTCATCGCGTCTGCGCTGGTGACGGTTGCCAGGATCACCTTGGCGCCACCGAGTTTCAGCAGTTCTGCCGCGGGGTCCTGGGTCGCGGTATCGAAATAGTGAGCCGCCCCTAACTTTCTGGCGAGCGCTTCCTTGTCATTTCCGCGTCCGATAGCCACGGTGTTGAACCCGCTCCGGGCAGCATACTGGACACCCAGGTGACCCAGTCCGCCCAGGCCGATGACGGCTACCAGGTCGCCCGGCCGTGCGCCGCTGTTGCGGAGACAATTGTAGGTGGTGACCCCGGCACACATGAGGGGAGCAGCCTCTTCGGCGGACAATTCTTTCGGCACCATGGCCAGTGACAAGAAGGGCGTGACCAGGTATTCGGCATAGCCGCCGTCGCGCGTGACCCCGGTGACCTGGGTGCTGGTCTCGCAGGCGAAAAAATTCCCCCGGCGGCAACTATCGCAGTACCCGCAGTAGCCTCCGTTCCAACCTATGCCGACGCGCTCGCCCACGGTCCAGCGCGGGGGAACGTTTTTTCCTACGGCGTCTATTAACCCCACAACTTCGTGACCGGGAACGCGCGGGTACTGGATGCCCGGAAACTGTCCTTCCTTGGTCACTTGATCGCTATGGCAGATACCGCACGCCTGGACTTTGACGCGCACCATACCGGACTCGGGCTCGGGTATGTCCCGTTCCACAATTTCAAAGGGCCCTCCGGCATAAGGTACCTGGACTGCGCGCATCTTCGGCATAAATCCTCCTGAATATGGATCGTAAGGGCTGCGTGTTAAGACGACATTGAATCAGATGCCCGCACGAGCCAGAAAGTTCCTTTGGGTTATGAGAATGGCAAATCTGTGCAAAACCTTTCCTGGAAAAGTTGCGGCGGGAACGTCACAAATCAAGTTACCAAAGATGCGGCAACTGCTTTCGCTGTTTTGTGTCTATGTGGAGCGAGCGGCAAGGATGTGATCTCAAGGCCAGCCGCCAGGAAAAAGGAGAATCCCATGAAAGTTTTCACGGCAGTTCTTGTATCCGCTCTCTGCATCGCGCCGGCGGCAATGTTGGCCCAAACACCCACCCCTGGCGCACACGACTACGACATCAACCAACGGAAGGCCGACCAGCAGGGCCGCATTGCCAACGGCGTCAAAAGCGGCCAGCTCACTGCGGGCGAGACTTCGCGTCTGGAACACCAGGAAGCCGGAATCAACCGGGAAGAGCGCGGTATGCGGGCGCAGGATAACGGGCACCTGAGCAAACAGGATCGCCAGACTATTCACGCACAGCAGAACCAGGAATCTCGTCGCATCTATCGCGACAAACACAACGCAGCCGTTCGCTAGCAAAAAAGGGTGGCCGTTCCGCCCGGAATGGCCGCCCGGATTCGCTGTACCCCAGCACGCTATCCCGGCGACGAAGATCCCGCCACTCCCTTCGAGCATCCTATTGCTGCATGAACCGCATTCCCAAGCAGATGACAGCCTTTGGGGTTTGGGATAGACTCAATGCCACTGCGCCCAGACTCACTGGCTCGACTTGGCTTGCCGATGGGACGGCGCCGCGGGTATCCGGCTGTTTGGTGTTGTATTCCAGTAATGACACGGGCCCTTTATTCACGAGAAAGGGGCACCATGCCCTCAACACCAGATCCGCGATTGAACGTTCTGCCTGGCGCTCCGCCATCGATATCGTCTCTTCCAGTTCTCGTGCACACACCCGAATCGGCCTTGTCCGACACGCTGCCCTTCGCTCCGTTGCCGCCGCTGGGTTCGAATATCAAAGTGCTGATGATATGGCCGAGTTTCCCTCCGTCTTTCTGGGGATTCGAGGGTGTTTTGCAGATGATTCCGGAGCGGGCGATGACGCCGCCGCTCGGCCTGATCACCGTTGCCGCGCTTTGTCCGGCACCGTGGCAGATCCGGTTGATCGACCACGCGTTCCAGGAGTTGCGCGACGAGGACCTCAAATGGGCCGACCTGGTGATGGTGAGCGCCATGCACGCCCAACGAGCGGATGCACTGGAGGTCCTCCGTCGCGCCCGGGAGCTGGGGCGGCGCACCTTTGTGGGTGGACCATGGGCCAGTACAGATCCTGACGCCGTGCTGCTGGTTGCCGATCACGTCATGGTGGGTGAAGCGGAGGAGGCATTTCCTGGAATTGCCGCTGCACTCGAAAACGGGACTGCTCGCGCTTTGTACCGTATTGTCGACAAACCCGACATGACGCGCAGCCCGGTGCCCCGCTTCGACCTGCTGCATCGTA
Source organism: Acidobacteriaceae bacterium (assembly GCA_049693715.1). GTDB lineage: Bacteria > Acidobacteriota > Terriglobia > Terriglobales > Acidobacteriaceae > PALSA-350. Next base: position 36,653 of record JBAVQC010000440.1, read on the forward strand.
ACGAATACACTTCAATGCCCATTCAGTTCTCGCGTGGATGCCCTTTCCAGTGCGAGTTCTGCGACATCATCACCATCTACGGACGACGGCCGCGAGCGAAAACACCGCAACAAGTGATGCATGAGCTCGATGTGCTGTACAAGCTGGGCTGGCGTAACGAGGTGTTCATCGTCGATGACAACTTTATCGGCAACCATCGCCAGGCGCTGCAGCTGTCGCGTGAGTTGATCGAATGGCAGAAGGTGCATCACCAACCGTTTTCGTTCTACACCGAAGCTTCGCTCAATCTGGCGGCCCAACCGGAACTCATGGATGCCATGGTCGAGGCCAACTTCATGTACGTGTTTATCGGCATCGAGACACCCTCTGCCGAAGCATTGAAAGAGTCCCGCAAATTTCAAAACCTGCGCAGCAAGGACAATGTCGAGCAGGTGCGTATTATCCAGGAAAAGGGCCTTTGGGTTCTGGCAGGGTTTATTGTCGGCTTCGACTCCGACGACGAAACTATCTTTGCCCGTCAATTGGAGTTTATTGACCTGACGGCGATCCCCTGGGCCATGGCCGGTATCCTCATGGCTCCGCCCACGACGGCCCTCTTCGATCGCATGAAGCGGGAAGGGCGCCTGATTGAGGACAGCCCATCCACCACCCAGTTTGGCCTTCCTAATTTCCGCACCATTTTGCCGTTGCCTATCCTGCTGCGCGGCCTTTGCACTTTGCTCGAAGGCTTGTACCAGCCAGATGCATTTTTTGAGCGCTCGTATAACTCCTTGAAAGTCTGGAACCCTAAACCGACCCAGAAACCTCCGAACCTGGGCATGACTTACAATCTGCGTGTGCTTTTTTCTTCCATGTGGTGCCAGGGTATGCGCTCAAGCTACCGCCGCAGTTACTGGAAATTCCTCTTCAGGATGGTTTCTTCGTACTGGCGCTCACCGGCAAAGATCTGGCTAGGCTTCACCATGTTGCTCTCTGCTCATCACTTCGTCCTCTATTCCAAAGAGGTGATCGACCACCTCCAGGCGGAGGCTGAGCTGGCCGAGCAAAGCGCCCACCCTCCTGTAGGAGCTACGGCGGACGCGTTTGATCAGGTGGCGACCGCATAGTTGTCAGGTTTCTCCCCCTACGCGATTTGCCACGGGTTCAGTGGATGCGATTGTTGGGCTGCGCCCATCGTTTTCGTCCCACGTACGCTCTGGGCGAACGTGGGGCACCCGTCCGGTTCCCTATAGAGGCTGCGTGAGGACCCACCGATTACAAAATGAGTCCCGTAGGGACGTCCGAACTTAGCCCAGGACGCAGTCCTGGGTTAGCATGCACCATTGAAAAGTCCCGAAGGGACGACTGAAAAAGCCGGTCGCGCAATATTAGGAGGGCCTAGCCCTACTACTCACGAACAATCTCAGGCCTTGACTTCAGTTCCTGCGAGCTCTTCGAGCACGCGGATCGAGCCGCAGATATCATCCTCCCCGTATCCTTTGGCCATCGCGGTTTGGAAGAGCTGCTGCGTCAGGCCGGTAAGAAGCAGCGGGACGCCAATTGCGGATCCGAGGTCGAGCGCCAGGCCGATATCCTTCTCGAGCCATTTCACCGAGAAGTTGGTGGCAAAGTTGCGCTTGAACACCATGGGCGCCTTGGCAGAAATCAGGCCTGAGCGCGCCGCGCTGTTGTTCAGGATGTCGAGCATGAGCTCGGGATCGACACCGGCTTTGGTGCTCAACACCAATCCCTCGTTGAATGCCTGCAGCAGGTTGCCCAGGATGAGGTTCTGGGTAAGCTTGGCGCGCAAGCCCATGCCCGACTTGCCGCAATAATAGAGGACCTTGCCCATCGCCTCGAAGAAGGGTTTGGTGTGTTCAAACACGTCCTTGTTGCCGCCAATCATGAAGGTGAGTGTTCCCCCTTCGGCCCCAGCTTTCGAGCCCGTACAAGGAGCATCGAGAAATTCGATGCCCTGGGGCTCGAGTTCCTGGGCGATGCGGCTGCTCTCGATAGGCGAGACGGTGCTGCAATCCGCAATCACAAAACCTTTTTTGGCGCCTTTCACCAGGCCCTTGTCGCCGAGGATCACTTCCCGCGACATGGCGGTGTCTCCCACGCAGAGAAAGACACACTCGCTGTTTTGCGCAACTTCTGCCGGGGTAGCACAGAACAGTGCTCCGTTGGCATCGGCAAATGCTTTCGCCTTGTTCTGGTTATGCGACCAAACGGCCACGTTGTGACCGCCCAACACCAGGTGTTGGGCCATGGGACCACCCATGATGCCGAGACCTAAGAATCCTAACTTTGCCACGGGATCTTGCTCCTCATGAGATTTTTGCTAACGAACGTGGAAGACGTAGGCATACAGCATCACTTCGATGCCGATGGCTGTGGCCATCACGATGCTGTGCCGCAGAGTGAAGCGAAAAAGCCTGGCCTGGTCGGCGACAGTCATCGCAGTGGCCGCGGCCGCGACCGCGATGTTCTGCACGCTGATCATCTTACCCACCACACCGCCGGCGGAGTTGGCTGCTGCCATAAGAGTAGGCTCGAATCCCAGCCGGCCGGCAGTCACCACCTGCAAATTGCCGAAGAGCGCATTGGCCGAAGTATCTGAGCCGGTAAGAAAGACGCCCAGCCAACCGAGTAACGGGCTGAAGAAAGGAAAGAGCCTGCCCGATGCGGAAAAGGCAAGTCCCAGGGTCGCGGTGGCCCCGCAGTAATTCATGACGAAGGCCATGGCGAGAACTGCGGTGACAGTCAAGGTAGGCAAAAAGAGCTGGCGGCACACTGAGAGGAGCAGACGTCCAAAGGCCGCCGGAGACATGCGCAGCAAAACAGCAGCCAGCAGGGTTGAGAACATGCAGGCAGTACCGGCCGCGGAGAGGAAGTTCATCTGGTAAAGCGCCTTATAGAGCGTGGGCTTGGCGACTACCGGGGGCATCATCATGACCTGGTTGTGCAGCAGAGGCCAACCGGCACTGATGGTGACGGAATTCAGCACCGCCTGGAAGGGCTTGTAGCCCCACAGCAGCACCAGGATCACAAGCAGGCCGTAAGGCATCCAGGCGGCGAAGATCTGTCCTGCGGTATGCTTCCGATCGTTTGATCCTGGGGCCAGGGCGGAGAACTTTCTCTCCTGGCCAGACGGGCCCACCGGCTCCAGTTCCCTATCCCACATCTTGGTTGGCCGCCAAAACCGCAACAGCACCAGTAACGCACCGAGAGCGCAAAGCGAACTCATAATGTCGGTGAGTTGCGGGCCGACGAAATTCGACATGAGGAACTGCACCGAAGCGAAAACTGCGCCCACCACTACCACGGCCGGCCAAACCTCCAGCATGCCGCGCCACCCGACCATGATGCAGACCAGGTAACACGGCACAAACAAAGAGAGCGGGGCACAAAGGCGCCCGACCGCGGCACTTAATTGATCGAGGGGCAAGCCGGTAATCCCGGCGAGGGTGATCACCGGTATCCCGATCGACCCAAAGGCAACCGGGGCGGTGTTGGCCACCAGGCAAAGCGCCGAAGCATAGAAGGGCGAGAAGCCGAGGCCTACCAACATGGCGGCGGCAACGGCGACGGGGGTGCCAAAGCCCGCCGCACCTTCTACGAATGCGCCGAAGGCGAAGGCGATCAACAGGGCCTGCAGGCGCGCATCGCTGGTCAGATTTCCCATCGACGACTTGATGATCTCGAATTTGCCCATCTCCACCGTCACCCGGTAGAGGGCGATCGCCCAGAACACAATCCAGGAGATGGGAAACAAGCCGAAGGCAGCGCCGTAACCCGCGGCACTCAACGTAATCGGAGGCGGCAACTTGTAGGCGAAGAGCGCAATCACCAACGCAACCAACAGGGCGAACAGAGAAGCAAACCATGCCGGCTTGCGGCGGACACCGAGCAAAAAAAGCAGGATGAGAATGGGCAGGGAGGCAATGACCGCGGAAAAGGCAAGGCCACGCCCGAAGAGGGTGTAGCTTTGGGACCAGACTGGGCTCATGCGGGGCGGCTCTCTCTTGGATTTTGGCAGTATATTCCGCGCAACATATCGGCCTTGATGCGCCGGCTCACAACGGGCGCCCACCGAAGCAACAGGGCTTGTCGTGGTCTTCTCCCAAAGAAAACCACTCCTCGCTGCGATTAGGGGTCCACGCGATTGAGAACCGCCTTAGGATATTAGCAGCATGCTCACCGCCTCTATCGTAGCCGAGTTACGGGACGCTGTCGGGGTCGATGGTCTGATCATCGACCGGAATCAGCTCCAGACCTACGAATGTGACGGGCTGGCGGTATTGCGCAGCCTGCCGGCAGCGGTGGTTCTGCCTCGCTCCACGGCCCAGGCGCAAGCGGTCGTACAGGTCTGCGCCCGGCACCAGATACCTTTCGTTGGCCGAGGGGCCGGCACCGGGCTTTCCGGAGGTGCGCTGCCCAATGATCGCGGAATCGTAATCAGCTTTGCCCGGATGACGCGGATTCTGGCGACCGATATTCCCAATCAACGGGTCACCGTGGAAGCAGGGGTGATCAACGCCCACGTCACCCAGCGGGTGACGCCGGACGGTCACTTTTATGCACCGGATCCCTCGTCCCAGTCGGTGTGCACCATCGGCGGCAATGTCGCGGAAAACGCCGGGGGAGCCCACTGCCTCAAGTACGGATTTACTACCAACCACGTGCTGGCGCTGGAAGTGGTGCTGCCGACCGGGGAGCTCGTCCACCTGGGCTCGCCAACGCTCGACGCTCCCGGTTACGATCTGGCCGGAGTTTTCGTGGGCTCTGAGGGGACACTGGGGGTTGCCAGCACGATGACGCTGAGGATCGTGCGTCGTCCGGAAACAGTGCAAGTCTTGCTTGCTGCCTTCAACTCCATCTCCGCTGCGGGGCAGACGGTGTCGGACATCATTGCAGCCTCTATTCTGCCTGCGGCCATGGAAATTATGGACCGCCTCGCCATTCGAGCCGCAGAGGCTGCCGTGCACCCGCATTACCCGGAATGCGAGGCTCTCTTGCTGGTGGAAGTAGATGGTCCCGCTGCCGAGGTCGATCTCCATACGAAGCAGGTGCGTGAGCTGTGCAGAGCGAACGGCGCATGGGAGGATCGGCTGGCACAGAGTGAGCAGGAGCGGATTCTGGTTTGGAAGGGCAGGAAGGCAGCGTTTGCCGCCGCCGGCCGCCTTTCGCCGGATTACATCGTGCAGGACGGAGTGATCCCGCGGACCAAGCTCCCCATGGTGCTCGAGCGCGTGGCGGAAATGGCTGCGGAGGTTGGGCTGCGGGTCTGCAATGTGTTTCATGCGGGTGACGGCAACCTGCATCCGCTGGTGCTTTATGACCGTTCCATCCCCGGCCAGGAGGAGATCGCGGTGGATCTCTCCATGCGCATCCTCTACCTCTGCGTAGACCACGGGGGTTCGATTACCGGAGAGCATGGAGTGGGTAGGGAGAAGCAGCAGGCAATGGGATACATGTACTCGGAGCCGGACCTCGACACTATGCAACGGGTGCGCTGCAGCTTCGACCCGGAGAATATTGCGAATCCGGATAAGCTGTTTCCCCGTCCCCGGCTTTGTGGGGAAAAGACCGGCAAATATACTCCTCACCCACTGGAGACAGCGGGGGTCGCAGAGTTCTTTTGATCAATACGCAGGACATGACCGCCCCTCTGGCTGCCATCGTTGGGGCCGAACATCTGCGGAGCTCGGGTGGCAGCCTTGCGGTCGCTCCCGGCAACACCGAAGAAGTCGCGGCTCTCCTTCGCTTTGCCAATGAGAAGGGTTCGAGCGTGGTCACCTGGGGTGGGGGTACGAAACAAGGCTGGGGCTACCCCGTGGCGCCTGCGCTCATGCTCGAAACGCATCGCCTGAATGTATTGCGGGAGCACACCTGGCAGGATATGACCTGCACCGTGGAAGCCGGCTGCACCTGGTCTGGTTTGCAGTCTGGCCTGGCACAACATGGCCAGTGCGTCGCGCTGGATCCGCTTTGGCCCGAGCAGGCCACCGTAGGCGGAATTGTCGCCACCAATGATTCGGGGGCGCTCCGGTTGAAGTATGGCGGACTACGCGACCTGATTATCGGGATGACGATTGTGCTTGCCGATGGGACCGTCGCCCACACCGGCGGCAAAGTGGTGAAGAATGTCGCCGGTTATGACTTGCACAAGTTGATGATCGGCGCATTCGGCACTCTCGGCGTGGTTACCTCGGTCAATTTCCGGGTGCACTCCAAACCGCGGTGCACACAAAGTTTTAGTGTGTCTGCACCGGCTGCGGAACCACTGGGCAAGCTGTTGCTCATGCTTCTCCACGCACAGGTGAGCACGGTGGCGATACAACTGCGGGGAAGTGCGGTGGGCTTTGTTCTCGACGTTCAGCTCGCGTCGCTGGCGGAAGTGCTGCATACACAGGCGGCTGCGCTGGAGGCGATGGCGCAGCGTGAAGGGCTGCATTCTCTCCCCGCTCAAGAGAATGTCTGGAGTGCGCGACAAAAGCAGATGGACCACGAGTTTGTCTGCAAGGGCACGATGCTCCCTTCAGAGATTGCGCGTTTTGCCGGGCGCGTTCGTGGCTTGGGTGGCGAGTCGGTGATACAGGGCACTGGGATTATGATTGCGGGCTTCCCTGCTGGGACCGCTGATGGTTTGATGAAATTGCGAGGCGAGTTGGAAGAGGCTAAGGGATCACTGATGGTCCTTAAACAGCCGGCGGAGGCGAAGCTCGATTGCTGGGGTACGCCGCCGGATAGCCTTCCGCTGATGCGCCAGATCAAGAGTCGCTTTGATCCCGAAGGGATTCTCAGTCCGGGCCGTTTTCTCGGGCACATTTGACCATGACTCAACTCACCCAGCTCGAACCTCCTAAGCCTTCGAACTTCGACGCTCACAAGCCGCCGGAAATGGGGCTGATTGATGATTGCGTACATTGCGGCTTTTGCCTTCCGGCTTGCCCCACATACGTACTGTGGGGCGAGGAGATGGATTCACCGCGCGGGCGCATTTACATGATGAAGAAGTCGGCCCAGGGCGAGGCTCCGCTGGACCAGCGGTTTCGGCTGCATATGGATAATTGCCTGGGATGCATGGCATGCATGACTGCGTGCCCTTCTGGAGTGCAATACAACAAGCTCATCGAAGATACGCGCGCCCAGGTGGAACGTAATATTCCGCGCGGCCGCAGCGATGTTTTTTTTCGCAAACTCCTCTTTGCCACCTTTCCTTATGGGAAGCGGTTGCGGCTGCTGGCTCTGCCCATGCTGATCTACCAACGCACCGGCCTGCAGAAGTTGCTGCGCGCTACCGGCTTGCTGCGGTTGTTACCGAAACGGCTGGCACAGATGGAGGCCCTGTTGCCACGCGTGCCCGCAGGTTTTTTGCGGGGCCTGCCTTCCCGGGTTACGCCGGCTTCTGCGCCTCGGCGCAGGGTTGGCATGCTCTCCGGCTGCGTGCAACAGGTTTTCTTCCAACACGTGAACCAGGCTACCGCACGCGTGCTCGCCGCGGAAGGGTGCGAGGTGGTGATTCCCCGGTCGCAGCAGTGTTGTGGCGCCCTCATGCTGCACTCCGGTCTCGACGATCAGGCTGCTGCACTGGCGAGAACGATGATCGCGACCTTCGAAAGCGCAAACGTGGACACCATCGTGATCAATGCTGCGGGGTGTGGATCGACCATGAAGGAGTATGGCCACCTGCTGCGCGACGATCCTGCCTGGGCCGCACGGGCCGCTGCCTTCAGCGCGAAGTGCAAAGACATCTCAGAGATTCTTTGCGAACTACCGGCACTGGCCACGCGCCACGCTCTGCCCATGCGGGTGGCCTACCACGATGCGTGCCACCTGCGCCATGCGCAGGCCATTCACGCAGAACCACGTCGCCTGCTCGCCGGCATTCCAGACCTTGAAGTCGCGGAGATGGATGAGGCCTCACTTTGTTGCGGCTCTGCCGGCGTCTACAACCTGCTCAACCCCGAGCCCGCGAATCAACTGGGTGACCGCAAGGTAGAAAATTTGCTGGCCACCAAGGCGCAAGCGGTCATCTCTGCCAATCCCGGCTGCTTGCTCCAACTGATGAGCGGGCTGCGCCGGCGCGGGCTCGACGCTATGCCCACCTTCCACATGGTGGAATTGCTGGACGCTTCCATACGCAATGCTCCGCTCGCGGGCATGGTAAAGAAACGGTAGAATACAGCTTTGCGGAGGGACGATGGCGAACTCTACGGTTACGGTTCTGGCAGTAAGGATCGAAGCAACTCAGGGAGCGGCGGAAGCGGAGATCCTTACCCCGCCGGCGCTCGAATTTCTTGGAGCCTTGTCGGCCAACTTCGAGGCAGAACGCCAGAGGTTGCTGGCCGCGCGCGTGACCAGAGGCGAAGCGCTGCGCAAGGGACAACTCTACGATTTTCTACCGGAAACCGCGTCCGTCCGGCAAGGTGAGTGGCGCGTCGCTCCCATCCCGGCCGATCTCGAGGACCGCCGCACAGAGATCACGGGCCCGGTCGATCGCAAGATGGTGATCAACGCCCTCAATGCCGGTACGCAAGTTTTCATGGCGGATTTTGAGGACTCCACTGCGCCTACCTGGCGCAACGTAATCGAAGGCCAGGTGAACCTCCGCGATGCCATCCGTCGCGAGATCAGCTTTGCCAGTCCTGAAGGCAAGCAATACCGGCTCAATGAGAAGACGGCGGTGCTTTTTGTGCGGCCGCGGGGCTGGCACCTGCCGGAAAAGCATGTTTTGATTCAGGGCCAACCTATGTCGGCATCGCTCTTCGACTTCGGCTTGTACTTCTTTCACAACGCCGCAGAATTGAAGGCACGCGGTACCGGCCCGTACTTCTATCTGCCCAAGATGGAAAGCCATAAGGAAGCACGCTTGTGGAACAGCGTCTTCAATTTCGCGCAGGATGCGCTGGGCGTTCCCCGGGGCACGATTCGCGCCACGGTGCTGATCGAGACGCTGCCCGCGGCTTTTGAAATGGATGAGATTCTGTTTGAGCTGAAGGATCACTCGGCGGGCTTGAATTGCGGCCGGTGGGATTACATTTTCAGCTTTATCAAGAAATTCAGTTATCGCGAAGACCTGGCGTTTCCTGACCGTTCGACCATCACCATGGACCGGCATTTTCTCAAGTCCTATGTTGAGTTGTTGATTGAGACTTGTCACCGGCGCGGTATCCATGCGATGGGCGGGATGGCGGCGCAGATCCCTATCAAGCGGGATGCGGCTGCCAATGACGCTGCCATGGAACGCGTGCGCCAGGACAAGCTGCGCGAGGTGAAGGCGGGGCATGACGGAACCTGGGTTGCGCATCCTGGTCTGGTTGCCGTGGCCAAGACGATTTTTGACGAACACATGCCTGGACCTAACCAGATTTCGCGTCGCAATCCGGGCATCCAGGTGAAGGCGGCCGACTTGCTGGCCGTGCCTGAGGGCGATATCACGCGTAAGGGTTTGGAGATGAATATCGACATCGGCCTGCGCTACCTGGCGGCATGGCTCGACGGGTTGGGATGCGTGCCTATCTATGACCTGATGGAAGACGCAGCGACCGCGGAGATTTCGCGCGCGCAACTGTGGCAGTGGGCGCACCATGCGGGCCGCATGACGGATGGGGTTACGATGGATGTTCCGTCGGTGCAGGCGACGATTCCGGTTGTTCTGGACCGGATCAAGCAGGAGCTGGGTGAAGCGCGGTTTGCCGCGAGCAAGTTTACGGCAGCGGGCAAACTCTTCGATCAGATGACGGCGGCGAAAGAAATGCCGGAATTTCTAACTTCGATCGCGTACGCGTCGATCGATTGATAATGGCTGACCATGGATCTGCTTGATGTTTTCAGGACGCTTGCTTCTTACAACAGGGCCGCAAATGCGCGGCTGTATGAGCAGTGCGGCAAACTTGAGCTTGCGGAGTACCGCCTCGAACGCCCTGGATCTTTCGGCAGCATCCACGCTTTGCTGAACCATATGTTGCTGGGTGATCGCATCTGGATGTCAAGGTTTGCCGGCGGAGGCAGTACGACACCGCCACTGAATACTATTTTGTTCGAGACTTTTGCGGAACTCAGTGCCGCGCGCAGCGAACAGGATGCCGGCATTGAGTCCTTCTTCGCCAACGTGGACGACGGTTTTGTGAGCCGGTCACTCAGTTACACCAATAGCCTGGGCAAGGACTGTACGGGTTCCGCACCACACGCTGTACTGCATTTCTTCAATCATCAGACCCACCATCGCGGCCAGGTACATGTGATGCTCAGTCAAACGGATGTTCCGCCGCCTGCCCTTGACATGCATCGCCTTCTTAATCCGTAACGATAATTGTTGCTTGAAGGGGACGCGGAAAAAGCCTGTGAAGGCCGTCCATAATTGCTGCATACTAGTGTAGTGCGTCGGAAATCACATACGTCATTTCCGCTGCCTGAAAGTTGAGGGTTGGACAGAGGCTGGGGAAAAACCAAGTTCTTTTGAAGGGTACGGCCTTTAGGCCGTTCATAAAGATGCAATGATCGAGGGCTTTAGCCCCTGAGGGCATCTTTCCTTCTCATATAGCAGCCCCCAGCGGCTAAAGCCGGTTCATTTTGACCTCTTAAATGTACGGGCTGAAGCCCATACCCTTCAAGAACTGTTAAACACCCATCTGTGTGACGCTGCATACCAGGTTTGGCGTTAGCCGCTGAGGGATCTGCGACACGTTATTTTGCTTCCAGTGAATTGTCGGTCCGGTCGTCATCCGGTACCATGTGATCGGGATCCACTTTCACTGCGGCTACCGGTTTATCACCTTGCCAAACAGACTCCACTTTGGATTGCCACGTCTCCACCGGCAAGCGAAAACGCGTGGTCGTGCCGTCGGTGTAGCGCACCTCTACGGTTGCCGGCAAAACCAATTGTCCTTTGTTGACTAAGGTGACCTGGTCACCGTCAATCTTGGTGACAGCGAGATTAAACCGCCAATTGTGCATGTACCAGCCGCGCCAGAACCAGTCCAGATCTTCGCCGCCTTCGCTGCTCATCTCCCGGAAGAAGTCGGAAGGCGCGGGATGCTTAAACGCCCAGTCTCGTATGTACTTGCGAAAGGCCCAGTCAAAGCGCTCCTTGCCCAGGATCTGCTCGCGCAACAGCACCATGCCGTACGCCCCCTTGAAGTAGCTCACCGGATGAGTGATCGGCCAGGTATACGCATCTGCCGGCATCAGCAGTACAGGAGCCGCGGGGTCGTCCAGCACTTTGAGGATAGTGTCGGG
>JBAVQC010000441.1:0-14332 GCA_049693715.1 Acidobacteriaceae bacterium
ATCCAGGAGGGCTTTCCTCTTACCCCCTACGGCGCTCACCACTTTGGTAAAGTCGGGCGCTGTACTGTGCCAGACCTGTCCAAATTAGATTTCTCGGTGGCCAATTCGGAGAGCACACAGACCTTAAGAAGGTGGGAAAGCGACTGTCGAACCAAGGGCACGGGTTTAGCCGTAAATGGCCTGCGCGCTTGACGGCTTTACATGTTGCCGAAAAAGCCCGCTTTGTTATCAGGGCACGACTCTAGTCGTGTCGCACACTGCTTTAAACTACGATGGGCTTTAGACCCTGAGGTACGCTTTTTGAGCCGGTCTTTGAATTCTTCAGCATCCTGTAAAGCCGGTCCATTTCAACTGCAAAGTACGGCCTAAAGGCCCGTACCCTTCACGTGCCTTTTCCCGTTTGGACAGCTTATTTCACCGAGGGGCTGTCATCGGCTTTCAGATCGCCTAGCGCGTATTGAATCCCTGCTCGAAGGTGTTCCAGCATCGGCGTCATGGCATATACCCGGTAACTGTGACCATGTCCTTCGTAGAACACTCGCCCCTTGCCCTCGCGGCGAATATAGCTCAAGGCATAGTCGCCATCGGTTCGCGGATTCTCTTCTTTCGCCTTGTCCTCCGGGCTCATCTTGTCGTAGTCGATGCTGGTCAATACATGCACGTTTTTGCGCGAAAACGAGTCCTGCTCGAAGGTATAGGTCTCGTCGTGGATCTCGAACTCCTTGCCGTGAAACATGGCCGTCAAGGGACTGTTCGGATCATCGATCTTGACGTAAATCAGCTGCGGATCGGGCCAGTGAAACTTGAAGTAGCCGCCAATGAGTTTGTTGAACTCCGGCCACTGCAGCACGGGCTTCGATTCCCCGCCTAGACGGCGCGGCTCCAGCGGCGGCAACAACGAGTTGAAGTGGGCCACAAAATCGGCGCGGGTGATCTTCCCGGTATTACCCGTATCCAACTTTTGGAACCAATTGTCGGCCAGGGCGGTCCACTCCTGCCGGCTTACGGTATCGTCACTGTCCTTGTCCGCTGCCTCGACCAGCCGGGCGCTGAGAGCCATCGCCCCCCTATTCGGGCCGGGAGCGCCGCTCTTTGCGGCGGCCTCACTGGCCAGGCAATCGGTGTGATAGGTGTCGCTCGCCGCATGGATGCCGGCAATCCCTTTTCCGCCCCTCACAAAGCTCAGCAACGCCGCTCGGCGCGCGGCCGTCACTGAGGGATCCGCATCGTCAAGGAAGCACGCGGTCGTGCTGTCGAGGAAAATAGCGTCGTATTTTTTGAGGTTGTTGGCGTTGATATCCGCCGCGTCGTAACTGACCGTCGTGGTCCATAAACCGCCCTGGTTACCCAGGGCTTCCACCGCCTTCGCAGCCAGCGGGATGGAGGCATGCACGAACCCGCCGGCGCCCGTATGCGCCATCACCAGCACCCTGCGCGGGTGCAACGGCTTCGCACCGGGTGTCGTCGGTAAGGCCGCCATCATGGCGTCTACAGCCGCTTGCGGCACCTCGATCGGCGTCGAATTACCTTTAGGGTTGAAGACGCCGGATTGCCCAGGCTTGACCGGGGACGCCGCCGGCGCCGGGAGCACTTTGCTGATTCCGGCCAGAATCTGAGGCTGACTCAGGGTCCCACTTTGAGTGGTGTCCCAAGCGGTAAACCAGGCGTTGAAGCCAGACTCGAGCTCGGGCCTTGTCAGCGTCCCATCCTTATCGGTATCGAGAGCGTCAAACAGCGCCTCGGCATTTCGCCCCCCGCCCGGCCCCTGCGCCCATAAGCTCGCGATACCCGTTGCAACCAGCACAGCAGCGCCGGCCCAGATACATGTGTTTCCGATTAATCCAGTTTGTCTCATAAAATGTGTCCAAATGAGTCTATCGCGAATGCGATGGAATGGGCTTCTGACTTTCGCACTTATCCTTTCGTGTCGTCAGCGTTGGGTGTGAGGAAGGCTGGTCCACGATTCGACCGCAGTTCATCGATATGCGCCACTTCCCTCACCGATTTGTTCCTCCAATGATCCCTTTCCTAGGATTTGTGGAACAGCATCGAAGTCGTCGATGGAGACGGCTCGGGGGTGACATCCGTTTCCTTAATAGTTTTCCCATCGGGGCTCAGCTCAAAGGTGTTCTCTCGCCTGATCTTCCCTTCCGAACGATAGGTAACTTTCAGGGTATGGGTCCCTTCCATCTTGACCGCCATGGTCGAGTTACCCCCGGCCTTCACTTCCGTGCCGTCGAGTTTGCACGTGGTTGGTTTTGCAGCATCGGTCTCCTTGAAGGCCACGCTGTCGCCCGCAACCGCAATCGTAAGCAACCCAGTCTCCGAAGACTCGTCAAAGTGTACCTCCTTCCAGGTACCGGACACGCCGGGTCCACCCGAAACGCGCTTGGAAGTGGTGGTGATGGTAAACGGACCCCCGCCGGGCGGGGAAATCAGCGCCTTTCTGGTCAACATATTGCCATCGCTGGAAAGAGAGATCGTCGATTTCACCGTCGCGTTGCCGCTCTTCATTGTGTCCACCTGGTAGCCCGATCCGTTGTGGGTGCATAGAATGGTCGTGCCATCGGGAGCCTGGTGAGGCTTGCCATCGCAGATCCTCTTAGGGTCTGTCTTGCCGCCCCTGGTCATGGTGTAACCTTCCGCATCCATCGCGATAGAGAAGGTCGGTCCCGCATATTTCATCGAAGATTTGTCCATTTTCCACGTTCCATTCCAGGGGTTACTCTGTCCAGCGCAGGGCAGAGCTCCGGCAGCACAACAAAGCAGAGCGCAGACGCTCATGAAAAGACGTTTCATCGTAATCCACCTTTATGGAATTTCTATTTCGGGCCCGGTAGCGCAGAGAAGGGGGTGCTGGTCACCGCAGAAATACTCTGCTCCGACCGGCGGCTTGTCAAGGCCGGGAAATTCCCGATCTCCAATGCCCCGTATGTGATCTGCAATTGTCTTATCTTTGAGGAAGTCCATCCTGAAGATGCGAATGGCATCGGCGCCAGCCGTGCTTCGCTCACCAGCAGCATGCGGCTCCTGGGCGCAATTGGTCTGGTGACCTCCCTTCGGCGTCCGGGCCAAAGGACCGTCTACTATCGGATGGATGACAGCGCGTGGGAAAACACTCTGCGCCGGCGCATTGCGAGCATGGCATCGTTTCGAGAAGTAACCCGCGATGGCCTCGCGCTCCTCGGGGCCGACAAAGCGCGCGCGGCACGCATCAAGGCCGCAGACGATGTATATGCATGGGCAGAGAAGATCTTTGCAGCCGCACCGCCCTGCCCCTCAGCGCAACCCCGCTTTGAGGCCGCCTTGAACGGGAGGAAGCAAAGGAGTAAATCGTGAACTCACTGACGTTGAAGATCCTGCTGGCGGTGTACATCCTTTACGCGTTGTTGAAGTTCTTCGAATTCTTCTTCAGAAGCGACGAGGCCAAGATGAAAGGCCTCGAAGCTGTCTATGTACGCGGCGGTGGCGCTGTGGTGAAGGCATTCGACAACATCATGCTGGTGTTCCTTTTGATTCTGCTTGCATTGTTGTTCACGTCCGGCGTCGAATACGTCAGCTTTACCACGGGTTTGCTTGTGGGAATGACAATCATCCAGGTCTACTTTCACGAATTCTCAGATCCTTTGCCTCCCGAAAAGAGCCCGCAGCCCCCGATCACTGCTCTGAAGATGCTGTCTTATTCCATTCAGGCCAACCCGGGGAAAGCCTGGAAGGAACTTGTTTTCATGACTCTCCTATTCGGCTGGTCGCTATACATGCTCATGACCCATGGTTTCGGCTTGTTTACGCGGCATGCCATCGCGCACTGACGGAGGGAGGTGGAAGCACTTGAGGCCATAAGATCTTCGCGGCGGCACGGGCGCTTTGCCCTGAGCGGTAGTGGAAAGCTCTCGAGTGCAAGAAACACCTGAAGCCGGGAACGGGATACTTCGAGCCGACCCCGATGTGGGACGACGTGGAATCTAACAACGATCGACTCTTCAGCTGACATGCACGAAACTCCCAATGGCAGTAGCTGGTCATCTGCAAGGAGTACAATTTCTCCACATAGGAGCTAGCCATGACCCTGACTCTATACGGCGGGAAAGATTTTGCCCGGCAATTTCGCGTGGTACGCAATAACACTCTCCAGATTGCCGAGGACATTCCGGAATCGAAGTACGGCTTCGTGCCGGCGCCTAACAGCCGCGCTGTTGGCGCTTTGCTGACCCACATTGCAGTTTGTCCACGGATGTGGTTCGAGGTTCACGGCAAGCAACGGGTGAAAACGCTGGTCGGCTTCGATTTTTTCACATTGGGCAGCGCGATGAAGGCTGAGGAAGAAAAGACCAGGAGCAAGGCGGAGATCCTCGAGCTATTGCGCAAAGAGGGCGAAACGTTTGCTGGATGGTTAGATACGCTGACGCCCGAGTTTCTCGGGGAGATGGTCACGGTGGCGGATAACACCGGCACAAAGTCGCGCTTTGAACAACTACTCGGGGTCAAGGAACACGAGATGCACCATCGCGGCCAGCTGATGCTTATCGAGCGGCAGCTCGGCATGGTGCCTCACCTGACCAGGCAGGCCGAAGAGCGGATGACGCAAATGGTTGCGGCGAGAGCTTGAGGTCTCAAAGGCCTTCGAAGGGCTGGGTGGAGAACCCTGTCCGGCTTTCCCGAATTGCAGCAGTGAGCGTTGCAGTTTCCAAAGAATGCGTCGTATGCACGGGCGTCTGAGTTGAACTGACTTCTACTGACGGGTTGGGTTGCGGACAGAGCCCACATCCAGACCTGACCTTTCAGTCGCAGCGTCAACGGACCTGGACGCTCGCGCATTGCTGCCGCTATAGGCACAGGCAAAGCTCGCGGGGAGAGTGCGTAACTTGTATTCCTCTGGCAAGGCGCCAACCGTCGGAGTGCGCTGAACGGCCCGGATGCATGCGTAGTCCAAGGAATTCCAGCCGCTGGGCTTGCCTATTCTTACATTGCTGAGAGAACCATCGCGGTTCACATCGAACCACAGCTCTCCCGAGTTTCCTGCAGGAACGTTCGCATCCACAAGTTCGTAACTACGAAAATTCTGTTGCAGCCTCTCAGCCATTTGCTTCATGTACAAATGAGAGGGTTTGGCAGAACTCGCTACGGGTGCGCTCACTACGGGTACGGTCTCTTGATGCACCTGCTGAACACCTTGCTGATGAT
The DNA here is from genome assembly GCA_049693715.1 of Acidobacteriaceae bacterium. GTDB lineage: Bacteria > Acidobacteriota > Terriglobia > Terriglobales > Acidobacteriaceae > PALSA-350. The sequence continues at coordinate 5,185 of JBAVQC010000441.1, forward strand.
AGGAGCAGTCGTAGATAACGTTCAGGCTGTCTTTGGTTCCCCCTTCCGGCGGCCCAAATGTCCTGACTTGCCGCACTGCGTTCACACATGAGAAGTCCAACGAGGGATACCAGCTTGACGTAACCAGGGAGACACTTTGAGGCGAGCCCTCGCGTGAGATCGTGAAGGCAATGACCGCGGTGGCTCCTGGAGGTGTGTTGACGAGCGTGGATGGATTCAAGTTCCGAGAGATCCGGTTGTGAATCACGTCTCCATACCACTTGGACGGGGGAGGCTGCCCCGCCTCCATGTGAGCCTTTATGGGGCCATTTACGCTAGGAACCTGTGCTGTAGGGCCGTTGGTCACGGAATGCTGACTCGTGGTTACCGAATAAAGGGAGAAACCTCCGCAAATGAGAATCAGGACCACGATCGCAAACGGAAGCAACTGCTTAAAGGAAAACGCGGACCCAGGAGGAACATGCAGTGTTGGTGGTTGGGGCGTGAGAACTGCTCTCAACGCCTCCAGGTCGCCAGCCTGATATGCCTCATTCGCCGACGTTGTGAGCCGTTCGCAACGCATCCGGTCCTGCTCGTCAATTGCAAGATCAGGATGAACGCGCTTGAGAACTCGAATCCATAGCTGCTTTAATTCGGGCGACGGCGTGTCCATGCTGTACTCTCGGTCCTTTTAGCAGCTTCTCTAGAAGATGGGCTGAGCTACAGCCTAAAGAACAGACCTACAGAGGAAGTCAGAAAAAAACACGCCCGACGCAGGGTGATGAACGGGCCGATATCTGCCAGAGTGAAGACGGTGAAGAGCATCCTTGTTGACCCAGTTCACAGGCACTAGCCAACATTCAACCGCTACCGCCATCTTCCTTCGTGCCGCTGCCACTGCCCTCTTGACCTGGGCCTGGTGGCATGGGTTCTCACGCTATCTCCGCCGTTTTCATTCCCCACATGGTACGGTCGACCGCGCAACGGTACAACACCGTTTGTAGACGCCTCCGTTACCTTTGCGTTAGGCCTCTCACTCTTCCTGGTGAGGCGAGATGGTGCGACAGGCTTTTCAGCAACCAGTCTCGGTCGTCCCTATCGGGGCTACGTGGCCGCTTGAGAGGTGGCGGCATGGCGGCGGCCAGTCCAAAGAGCCGACGAGATAGAGCAGGCGTTCCGCCGTAATTAAGCTTCTTGACCAAAGTTTTCCGCGCAACGGATGGCCCTGGTCTCCGCCGGACTGGTAGTGGTCCATAGTAAGCGGAAGAGCGCAATCCGCATTGCCTTTGACCTGCTTTCCCTTGTCGCAGTCCCCCCTTTTCCCCTTAGGGAAGCGACACGGTGAGCGCGTAGAAGTCCAGGATGCCGGCATCGCGCACCAGCAAGGGCGAGTCATCGGGAGCTAGACCGAGCCAATAGCCAACCGAAAAAGGCGCGGCATGAAAATTCTTCAGGTCAGCTACGGGTTCGAGTTTGTGATCAGCCAGGGAAACGCGATAGACCTGATCTCCGCCGGGGATGTGGTTGAGGAAATAAATGAAGTCGCCGTTGCGCGACCATGTTGGATAGCCGATCGACGCCTGCGCCAACTCGCTCCACTGCTTGCCGGCGAAGTTGTAGAGGAAGAGCTGGTAACCGTCGTTCGACATGGCCGCGAGACGGTCTCCCTTCGGTGACCAGCGGGGAGACCATAAACCCTTCGAACCCGGCACAATCGTAACCGTGTGTGTGCGGACATCGAGCAGTCGAATGGCATTCACGCGAGGCGCGTCTTTTTGCGCGACCGCCTGGCCGCCAAAGGCCAGCGTTTTGCCATCCGGCGACCACGTAGGATCGGCCTGATCGCGCGGCTCCGGGAGGAGTTGCTGGGCGGAGCCGCCCTGCGCATTCACGGTGTAGATCTGCCATGGCTTGCCCGGCATCTGGCCCATGAAAGCGATCTGGCTTCCGTCCGGAGACCAGCGCGGCATGTAGGCCAGCATTGGAGGATAAGTGAGTTGCGCGCGTTCGCTTCCATCCGGCCGGCTGCGCCACAGAGCCCCGTCAGGGTAACTCATGTAAGCGATCCCCTTGCCGTCTTTAGAGAAATCGACGCCCGACCCCTGAACGCCGGGGGGCCGCCCGGGAAACAGCGGATCGAATCCGCCGGACTTCGCGTCGTAGCGCACCACCTGGCCACGCGGCTGGATGGTGCGGACAAAGATCTGGGTAGCATCGATGCTGGGCAGCGGCGCGAAGGTGCTGGTCGGCCCGGAGGTTATCTGCACCGGCGCATGGTCGACTCGACGGATCAGGCTGCCGGCCTCGCGCATCGCCCAAATGTTAGCGACGCCGCCACGCGACGACTGAAAAATAAAATATCTGCCGTCGGGTGTCCAGCTGCCGCAGCAGCCGGGCAGCAGAGTATGAAGACCACTGCCGTCAGACGCGATGTCCCATAAGTTTGATCCGTCGCCACCGTTTACGCTGAAGCGCAAGCGCTTGCCGTCGGGAGACCAGCGGGGCCAGGAAGGCGTGCCGTCGACCGTCACCAGCCGGCGACGCGCGGAACCGTCGGCGTCGCTCACGTAGATGTCTTTACCAGAGGTATAAGCCAGTTTCTTCCCGTCAAAGGACCAGGAGGCGTCCGTGGCTACAACGTTGCCCAGACGGCGCGGGTTTCCACCCAACACTGGGATGGTCCAGGCCGCGTTTCCTTCCGGGACGAACGCCGTACTCAGCACCAGCAGGCGAGAACGATCATGCGAGATGTCGACGGGAAAAACATCCTGGGCGGTATCGCGGATAGGGACAATCTCTCCCCCGGCCGTCGAGACCTGGTAGATCTGTCCTGCTTCGGAGAAGTAGAGCCGAGCGCCGTCGGTGGCCAAGCCGGTCTTCTCCTGCCCATCGCTGGTGACCTGAAGCGAGCTGACGACTCGCGGCGCAGGCAGCAGCGGCCGGAGAAAAAAGGCAAGCACGCCGACCGCCAGGACGATGCAGCCCGCCAACACAACCCAGTTGCGATTGGGGCTACGCGGCGCCACCGCGCTGGGATAGGACGCGGTGGCAGCGGTCAAGCGGTCGGAGCGCAGATCGCGTTTCAACCGCTTCAGATCGCCTCTCAGCTCGGCAGCCGTCTGGGCGCGCAGGTCGCGATCCTTCTCCAGCGTCTTGTTGACGATGTCCTGGAGGCGAAGCGGCGCGGCAGGGTTGAGATGGGTGATGGGCTCAGGATGCTCGTGCAGCAGAGCGGCGAAAATCTGCGCCGAAGAATCACCGCGAAACGGGGCGCGGCCGGTAGCCATTTCGTACAGTACGACGCCGAGGCTGAAGACGTCGCTGCGCGGGTCCAGCTTCCTGGCGCAGGCCTGCTCGGGCGACATATATTCCGCCGTCCCGAGGGCAATCCCCGGGCTAGTCTGCATCCGGGCGTCGATGCCCAACGTAAGTTTCGTCTCCGGCTCTTCCACCCCGGGGCCGATGTTCTTCGCCAGACCGAAGTCCAGGATTTTCGCTTGCCCGCGGGAAGTGATGAAGATGTTCGCAGGTTTCACGTCGCGGTGGAGGATGCCTCGTTGATGGGCGGTATCGAGGGCATCCGCGATCTGGATCGACAGATCGAGCAGCTCTTCGATGCCCATGGGGCCAGCCAGGAGGCGCCGTTGCAGGGTTTCTCCTTCGAGATACTCCATGGCGATAAAGGGCTGGCTGCCTGATTCTCCCACCTCATGAACGGTGCAGATGTTGGGATGATTCAGGGCTGAGGCCGCGCGGGCTTCGAGACGGAAGCGCTCGAAGACATGGGGATCGTCGGCCAGTTCGTGAGGCAGGAACTTGAGGGCAACCATGCGGCCGAGGTTGGTATCCTCGGCTTTGTACACGATCCCCATACCTCCGCTACCTAGTTTGTCCAGGATGCGGTAGTGCGAAACCGTGGTTCCAATCATGCTGCTGTGAGCTTATGTCCCATGGATGCTCGATGATAGGCGTCGCATCGCGATGGGTCAAGAAAACCACATGGCGATGTTGTTTGGTCAAAACAGGTTGTGACTGCAGTGGAACAGCGGGTCCTTCGCTCCGCGAATCTCTGGCGTGGAGCTACGATCGAGAACCCAGGATGCAGCTTGAGTCGGGAGCACCTCTGAATCGCCGACGAGCTCCTCAAAAAGCGTTCTGTAATGAATCATCGCCTGGCGCAAGTCTTCTGTGCCGGCCTGCCCCTCGGTTTGGTGGAGCGCAATTTCGTGGGCCGCCCGGTAATTTTCCATGACCAGTGGATGGTCCACGGAGATATCCTCCGCACGCTGTTGAAAGTCGCTAGTGGGGTAGCCGCGCGCGGACATCACATCCCCTAACAGTTGGTCGGCTTCCGTTACTGCGCTGGCAGGGCCATCAACAAATCGCGCCTGGACCCTGCGCCAAGATTCTACGAAGCGCGCACGATCGTTCGCAGCAAGAGGGCGAACGTGGAATCCTTCCACTCGTTGTCTGCGCTCTTCCAGTCCGGCTTCTGCATGCCGCCGGTTACCACCTTCCTCCACGGCGCGCGCATATTCCGCGCCACCGAACTTGGTGCGTAGTTTCTCTGTCCTGCGCTTTCGCGCATAAAGCAGCGCCGTGATCCCGGCAACCACAATTAAGACGAACGCGATGATCGCAGCTAATTCTGCAGTACTCAACGCCCGGATATGCATGACTCGCCTCTTTCACTCCATATGCCAAGGTCCAGATTCGCGGGCTGGCAGCCGGCTTAGGCCACGCTTTTCTTAGTATCGAAGGGCCAGGTTCGGCAGCCCCGCGCTGGCAGGGCTTGGTCTTTGCCAAGCCTGGAATCCATTGTTGGACAGATTACAGGCGCAATCCGCCAAACATGTAAACCAGCGCGGCAATAATGAGGACGACTCCGAAGATACCAATTCCTCCACCCGTTCCCCATCTCGAATTTCCGTAATAGCCACCACCAACACCAAACAAGAGAACGAGGACAATAATTAGCAGTAACATATACCACTCCTTTTTAAGCTTGTGAGATGCATTGCTCGCGCAACTACTCTCGCGCAGTTAACCGTTTACCCGGAACTTCCAGCCTGAAAGTCCATTTGATCGAAGGGTAGATACACGATGCGAGCCGCCTCATCGGTTTCCCTTAACCTGTACGCCCTCCACAGCACGCGGTGACGGCCTCCTTCGGGGCTGGTGACCGGGACAGGCTGGTCAACCTTTTCCCCTTAGGGAAGCGACACGGTGAGCGCGTAGAAGTCCAGGATGCCGGCAGGATGGCCTTCTGGTGTGCATGCTGCACTCCCTCGCACACCTGTACGAAGAGCTCCAGGCGCTGCCGCATAGTTAACTTATGCTGGTCGCAGTAGAGGGTGATGAGCAGGCCGGCCACGTACTCCATGGCGAAGCACGGCCGCCCTTCGGGGGTGGACCCGGCATCGGAGACCTTGGCAATGGCGGGGTGATCCATGAGGGCCAGCGTCTGGCGCTCAGACTCGAAACGCGCCACCACCTCGCGCGTGTCCATGCCGACTTTGATCAGCTTGAGGGCTACGATCCTGCGCGAGGGCGGTCAACGAGGAGAAGACGGCGAGCGCGGCCGGTGGCAGAGCATATTTAGTCTTCATGGCAGTGGGATACGGAACTGATCCGCAAAAGGTTCCTCGAAATTTCGGGATACCGAGAAGGAGCTGGTGACTATGGTGTAGTCGTAAAGTGGGCAGCATTGGTGGTGGTCGAACTGCCACCGATAAACACGGTATAGTCCGCCGGCTCGACAACCGGTTGAGCTTTGACGTTGTAGAACGAAAGTTCTCCGAAACCCAGAGGAAAGTGAACCGCCTGAGATTGGCCTGGGTCGAGCGTAATACGAGCAAAGCCCTTCAGATTGCGCACAGGCTGCTCGGTGCTCGCGCCTCGCACATTGACATAGCACTGAACGATCTCAGTGGCGCGGCGTTTTCCTGTATTGGTGACTGTGGCGGTTGCGATTACTGGTTGGCTTTTTTGATTGCGCATCAGCGAGGCCGAGCTGATGGATTGGGTCGAAAGCGAAACGCCGGAGTAACCAAACGCCGAGTAGGTTAGACCGTGCCCGAAGGGAAAGAGGGCGCCATCCGGTACGTCGAGATAGCGCGAGACATACTTCATCTCCACGTAGCCGGGGTGAGCGGGATCAGCGTGCTGGATGGGGCGGCCAGTCGGCAGCCGGTTGTAGTAGAGCGGCTCCTGCCCCACAGCGCGGGGGAAACTCATGGTGAGCTTGCCGCTGGGAGCTACCTCTCCGAACAGGGTGCCGGCGATGGCGGGTCCGGTTTCGACCCCCGGGAACCAGACCTCCATGATTGCCGGCACGTGCTGAGCGGCCCAGTCGAGCACCAGGGGCCGGCCGGAGAAAACAAGCAGGACGACAGGCTTGCCGGTGGCGACCACCGCCTCAAGCAACTGCTGTTGGTTCCCCGGCAAACCCAGGTGAGCGCGCGACGCGGCTTCGCCACTCATGTCGCTCGACTCACCCAGGGCAAGGATGGCGACATCGGAATTCTGTGCCGCGGCCACCGCTGCGGCGAACCCTGAATCGGAAGTGCCGGAGATCTCAGTTCCCTTCTCATAGGTAAGGATGGCGCCGCTTTGCTGAGCACGTTCGGCCATGGTGGCGCGCAAGGTACGCACATCATCGAAATTGTTCGCGCCCGACCAGGCGCCGACCATATCGCTGGAATCGTCGGCCAGGGGGCCGATGAGCGCGATTCTCCTGGTTGCCGGGTTCAATGGCAGCAGGGCGTCCTGCGGCGCTGGATTGTTCTGCAGCAGCACCAAAGACTCTTCCGCCGCGCGGCGGGCGAGTGGGCGATGCTCGGCAACTGCTCCCGTGACCTCGGGTCCGTCAGTAAAAGGGTGCTCGAAGACACCGAGCGCGAACTTCAGTCGAAGGACGCGGCGCACGGCTTCGTCCACCACGGGCATCGGCACGCGGCCGGACTTTACCAGAGCCGGCAGCTCGGCGTCGTAGTAGTGCGACATCATGTCGATGTCGACGCCGGCCATCAGGGCCTTTTGGGCCGCGATGGCGGGATTGAGTGCGATGCCATGACGGGTGAGCTCCATGACCGAGGTGTAGTCGGAGACCACGGGGCCGTCGAAGCCCCACTCATCGCGCAGGATGGTGTGCATCAGAAATCGGTTGGCGGTCGCAGGCACACCGTTCAGTGAATTAAAGGAGGCCATCACGGTGGCTGCACCGGCTTCCACTGCTGCGTGATAGGGGGGCAGGTAGACCTGGCGCAGCAGCAGTTCGCTCATGTCCGTAGTGTTGTAGTCACGGCCGGCCTCGGCAGCACCGTAGGCGGCAAAATGCTTGACGGTGGCCGCGACGGAGCCTTGCTCCGAGAGACTTTCTTGCTGATAGCCGCGGATGTAGGCACGAGCGATGGCAGAACCCAGGTAGGGGTCTTCGCCCGCGCCCTCGGTGCAGCGGCCCCATCGTGCATCGCGCGCTATGTCAACCATGGGGGAATAGACCCAGTCGACGCCTGCGGTGCGCGCCTCGATGGCAGCCATATGCGCCAAATCCGTGATCAGCGCGGGATCCCAACTGGATGCCGTTCCCAGCGGAACAGGAAAGATGGTGCGGAAGCCGTGGATGACGTCGGCTCCAAAAAGCATCGGGATATGCAGGCGCGTGTTGTCCACGGCAGCGTGCTGAAAATGGTTGGTAAGGCTCTGCCCCACCGTGTTGAGCATGGAGCCGAGTTCCCCCTTTTGCGCGAGCACGTAGCTGTCGACTCCCCCGGGCCCGGGCGGGTTCACGTTGAGAGCGGTGGTGGTGTTACCGGGGGTGGGCGCAGGGTGCGCTTCGGTGGCGTTGTACTGCACCAGCTGGCCGATCTTCTCGTCGAGCGTCATTCGTTTGAGCAGTGCATCGACCTTGCTCTCGATCTGCGGGTTGGCGAACTGGGGGTTGGAAGGTGGAACGTGCGGCAGCTGCGCGAGAGCCGGGGACAGGACGATGCTGAACGAGAGAGCGGCGAAGAGAGTGGATCGACAGTTGGTCATAGGCGACTCGTCTAGGCTACTCCGTCACCGCAATCACCGTCACGGATATAACCACAGGATTCGTCACGGAACGAGATGGCTATGTTCGAAGCCTCTTGCCGTCAGCTATTCGCAACGGTTACGGTCGAGCTTGCTTGGTCGCAAGATCGATGAGCAGGATGTCGGAATTTTCCCGCAACCTATCGAATACGATGCGGCTCCCGTCAGGAGTGATATCGAAGGTCCGCATTCCGGCTGGATTGTTCATCTGAGTCAAACGCCGTGAACGCATCGTGCCCAGGTCGAGCAGCCAGAAATCCTGGTCGGTCGTCGTACTTCCGAGCATATAAACGAGACCTGTGCCATCGGGCAGGAAACGCGCACGCTCCCCTTCGCGCCGCAGCTTGATGTCGGGTAGCTTCGCGGGCGTGCCATCCGGGTGCAATCCCAAGAGCGGCATGAGCGTGAACACCTGAGTGCCGCTATACACAATCAGATCCCCGCGCGGAGACCACACCGGATCCAGGAACGGTCCTTTTGCTATCCGAACCGGCGAGCCGCCGTCGGCGGGTAATTTGAATAAGCCCGCTCCATCGCGGTCGTTGCCGGCCGAGACAATCCATTTGCCGTCGGGAGACCAGGAAGCCGTGCCCCGAACATCGACGTCGCTCGAAAGGGGGTGAAGTCGCGTTCCATCCGAGGCGACCACGTGCATCCGCCACTTCCCGTCTCGCCTTAGTGCAAACGCAACACTGCTCCCGTCCGCTGAGACAGCCGGAGGGGAGTGGAGCGCGCCTTCCGAACCCTTCCAGATCTCCAGTGCTTGACCATCGCGATAGCTCCACAGTCCGTCGGCCCCGTCCCGCGAGGATAAGTAGAACAACGATCCGCCGCCGAAGCGCGGCGCTTGGGCGTGCGCGGTGGGCAATGGAAAAGCTTCCGTACCTTTTTCTTCGACAACGCCACTGGTAATCGGAACGCTCCACAAGTTGACCTGAGCGTTCACCACGCTCGCAACAAGATGCCGGCCGTCTGCCGTGGCTGCCACAGCAGTGAATTGCTCCAAGCCCAGAGCGACCCGGTGTGAAGTTCGCTTCTCAACATCGAACGTCCATAACCATGGTCCGCCCCCGTTTTCATCGTGCGCAATGAA
>JBAVQC010000442.1:0-4471 GCA_049693715.1 Acidobacteriaceae bacterium
CTGCAGTTCCGCGGACCCTCCTGGAAATGTTTTCCGAGATCTGCGATTCCCCTCGGCACTCAAGCAAACCAAACAACTCCTCAGCTTGAAATCGTCCTCCGCTCAACCTTCTCAAGGTGCGCGTCCCTAACATTGCGTGACAACGCAACACTGAAATCCTCAACGTTTTTCAGCTCAAATATCGGCGAGGTCGCCCCCTTCAGCGTTTTGATCCTGAAGAACTCGGCCCCCTTCACATTGTCCAGGTAGAACACTGGCCGGGCGTCCGGGTGGCTCCAGGAAAGTTCGACGTTCGTCATCTCGATATTGTTTACATTGCGGATAAAGAATCCGCTCGCGGGAATATCCCCAAACCGATAAGGTTCGGGGTATCCCTGCTCCATCTGCGGCACCACCCGGGCTGCCATTTCGCCGGTTCCTCCCCCGCGATGTTCCATATACAGGTCGTTGATCTTAATGTCCTCGATGAGATTAGACGGAACCCCCATAATCAGCCCCGCACCGCTGAACTGCGATGCGGAGTTGTAGCTGACAACGTTACTGATAATCACCCGCTTGAGCGTGCCCACCGGAACTCCCGCGGGGCCGCGCATGCGGCTCCCCAGCCGGAGAAACAGCGGAGTGTTGGTGCAGTCGCGCATGGTGACCCCGGTAAAGGTAATATCTTCGAGCAGAGCCCCATCCACGCTCTCCAGGGCAAACCCGCGACAACCATCAAAAACGCAATTCGAAATGGTAATGTTTTTAAACCCGCCATTCGACTCGGTGCCGCACTTGATGCGTCCTGTAGGAGCCACCTTGAAGTCGGCAGGCCAGCGCTTATACGTCCCGTCCAACATGGTTCCCAAAACGTACGCCCCGGTGACGTAACAATTCGTAATCGTCACGTTTTCGGTAGCCCGCGCGTATCCCAGCGCGAACGAGCTTTTCGGGCAAATACCATCGTCCCAGGGAGAATTAACACTGCAGTTCGAGACTCGAACGTTGTGGCAGCAATCGATATCCAGGCCATCGCGGTCAGTATCGATCTTCAGATTGTCGATCGTCAGGTTGTCGACTCCGGTTGCCAGCACGCCAAAGTGACCCCCCTTCAAAATAGAGAAGTCCCGCAGGATCACGTTGTGGCAATTCTTGAGCGCGATCGCCTTATTCCCCATCCCGGGAGTTTCCGCCTTCGGTTCCTCCGACCCGCCGCGGCTCAGCCCTCTGCCCCAGATCAACCCCGGCCCGAGAATGGCGACATCGTGGATGCCCTCACCCCAGATAAGGCTATTGTGCCAATGATTGTGCCCATAATCCTGGTAATCTTCCCAGGGTTTATTCGGCTCCGCCGGGTCGTAGCATGCGCTGCTGGTGCTGGCGCCCGGAGCAACATCGGCGGCCAGGATGGTTGCACCCACCTCGAGGTAGAGTACGACATTGCTCTTCAGGTGAATGGAGTAGGAAGCATACGTGCCCGAGGGGAAGCGAACCGTTCCGCCTCCCTGCGTGCTCGCCGCCTCAATCGCCTTGTTGATGGCCGCGGTGTCGATGGAAGCGCCGTCGCCTCGTGCGCCATAGGCTTTCACATCCAACACCGCGTTTGTGCCCGCCCCGGGAAGGTTAACTGTTTGAGCTGGAGCGCCAAGTGAAATACCCGCTGTAGCCCCAGCCATGCCCGTGCTCGCCAGCTTTAAGAAGTCTCTGCGAAAAACAGTCATTTATTTTCCGTCCTGGTGCTGTCTCCATGCACCCCAAAGCGCAAACGATTCTAGCAGCGCACTCCCCAGACCCGCCAGTTTCCCGGATAGCGAAACGGTTCGCCGGATGATCGACGATTACACTCCGACGATTACATTTTTTGGACTGATGCGCTTCGGCTCTTCGGACGCTTATGCCTCGCGGCTGCCGTCGGCCACGAGCTTTGCCATCACCGACGTCAGGCTGGTATCGCCTGTGATGTGTTCAGTGCCGGGTACACCGAAATGAATCCAGCCCGAGTTGAACGCATCGACCATTTCGGCGCGAGGCTCGGTCCGGCCTTCCGGCATGCCTTGGCCGACGAAGAACTCCGTCCACTTCGCACGCGGGACAGCAATCGCTTCGATGGTACGTCCCAGAGCGCTGCTCAACGCTCGTGCGATATCGTTGGGGGAATACTGATCGGGACCGGCCACCTCAATATAGCGGCTGCCCGTCCACTCCTGACGTAAGACATCCGCCCCGGCTTTGCCAATGTCAGCCGTAGCAACCAGTGAGAATTTGCGATCCAAAGGATAAAGGTTAGAGAAAATTCTTCCCTCTGACTGTGCGGTGGTAACGTCCCATGCGTGATTTTCCATGAACCAGCCGGCCCTCAGGAATGCGTGCGCGATGGGCAGATCTCCGAGCGTTTGCTCCAGAAGATGCGAATTGGTGATAAGTCCCAACCCGCTGGTCTGTTCAGCGCCGATCGAAGAAAGATATACTGCCTTCTTCGGCAAAGCCTTTGAGAGAGCCGCACGATAGGACTCGAGAATCTTGCGCGTCTCCGGAAAGCCAGGAGCTGGCGCAAAGTCCGGCGGGATCATGAGAAATACGCCGTCCGTTCCTTCGAATGCGGATGCCAGTGCATCCGGATCGTAGGAGTCTGCAACCGCAATTTCTGCTCCGCGGGTCCTCCAACGCGCGGCTTTTTCAGGATTCCGAACGATCGCACGAATTTGCTCGCCCTGCGCCAACAGGTTCTCTGCGATGGCGCTGCCAACTTTTCCAGTAATGCCCGTGATTGCGTACATCTTGTCTCTCCTTATATTGTGATTGAATGATGTTGAACGATCTCCTGAATACCTGGGGTTAATTCTCAGAGCGTTGCTTCAGGGCGCGCAGCCAGAGATCGTGTCCCTCACGCATTGCGCCCGGTTGTTTCTCGCGGAATTCGACTGCACCCGGTCCCTTCACAACTTCCTCGGTTACGATGTGGCAGCCATCGTCCTTCTTCAACAGCAAGAACGTGTGATAGGCATTCATCCCGGTACCATCGCCAAACCAGCCAATCCGGCTTCCTGGAACGAACTCATGCACCCGGCTCTCAATGTGGACCCCGAAGGTGTCCCACGAAAACCGCGTTCCCTCACGGAGCTTTCCATCCGCGCTGTTCAACAGCTTGACGTGGTGCGAGTTCGGATACCACGACGGCCACACCTGGGCGTCGACGATATTGGCGAAGACCTTCTCGCAAGATGCGTGAACAACAATCTCGTTGTGAGCAAACAGGTCTGCCTGCTCCGGGTGAAAGCCATTCGGCCAATGTATGTCCCGAGAGGGCCGCGTTCCATCTTCGATGAAAGCAGGTGTTTCGTGGGTTGGCTTCGATTGCGCCGTTTGAGCGCGCCCCACAGTGGCGGCTCCTATGACCACCAGGCATACCATGACGACTCTCCATCCGTTCCACACTGACATTGTCGTTCCTCCTGCCTTTCGACAGCGGGAGAGCGCATTGAATAAGTGCTGCGGTCTCCGTTCTGCTGCGTCCTGTACATCTGACGCGGCAGGCGATGACGAAGCGTCAGAACCGTACGCATTTTGCTCATGACCATTTATCATGAATCGATGACATTTGATGATCGAGCTCTCAATGGACTAGGTGTTCTGGCTGCCGTCGTGAGAAGCGGAAACTTCGCGATAGCCGGCAAGTCGTTGAACATGTCGCAGTCGGGGGTGAGCCGTGCAATCGCGCGCTTAGAGGCGCGCCTCGGCGTACGTCTGCTTGAGCGCACCACCCGCACCGTCACATTGAGCGAAGAGGGGCGCAGGCTCTATGAACAAATCGTTCCTCTGCTGGCGGGATTGGAAGAAGCAGCGGCTTCGGTGGCGACCGCTAAAGACGCGGTTCGAGGAACTTTGCGGGTCAATATGGACCCGTTCATTGCGCAGCTTATCCTCGGGCCGCAACTGAGTCGATTTCTAAAACGGTTTCCAGGACTCAAGCTCGAACTGATTGCGCGTGACCGGTTGGGCGATTTGGTTGCAGAAGGCTTCGACCTTGCCATCCGTTTCGGTGAGCCTCGCCCATCAACCCTGGTGGCACGAAAACTCCTCGACACGAGGGTCGTTACTGTAGCCTCACCGGTCTATCTGAACAAGGGGGGGCGCCCAATTCATCCCTCCGAGCTTGAGCAAGGCAATCATCGCCTGATTGATTTTCGGGACCCTGAAACCGGCCGTGCCTACGAGTGGGTTTTCCGGCAGGGCCGTAAGGAAATCGAGATCAGCTCGAACGCGCAACTGCTGCTGAGCGATGTTGCGACCCTTCACACGGTCTGCCTCGCTGGGTATGGCATTGCACAGCTGCTGGAACTTGGAATCGAATCGTTGATCGCGAGTGGACGCCTGGAGGTCGTCTTTCCAGATTGGCTCGACGAGCGATTTCCTCTCTATGCGCTGCATCCCTCTCGTAACTATCTTCCCCCCAAGACGCGTGCGTTTCTCGACTTTGTCATCGCGACCGTAA
>JBAVQC010000443.1:0-3096 GCA_049693715.1 Acidobacteriaceae bacterium
CGCGCCCCTAAGAGCGCCCCTCATCACGTCTAACCACCTGAGAGGGGAATAATGGCAACTTCTACGCAGCACCCAACTCGCCCCACTCGTTCCAGATCTGAAAGCCGTTTCAGATCCAAAACTGTTCTCTGGATCTCCCTTGGCCTTACCACGCTCTTCGTCTTCATCACCTCAGAAGTTCTCCTTATCACCGACTATTCGATGTACCACGCCTACCGCCTGCAGGTCATCGCCGACCGGCAACTCCTGATCCCGCATACGCTCTCCGGCATGATGGCTCTCCTCATCGGCCCGATCCAGTTTTCATCACGCTTCCGCCAGTGTCACCTCAAGATCCATCGTGTCCTCGGCCGCATCTACGTCATCTCTGTCTTCATCGGCGCCGCAACCGGGGTCGCCCTCGCCAGCGGTCGGCCGGGCTTCCCCGGAACCTCGATGCAGGCCGCCGCCTGGATCGTCTGCACCACAGCCGCCCTTATCACCGCGCGCAACCGCCAGATCATCCAGCACCGCCAATGGATGGCCCGCTCCTACGCCGTCACCTTTACCTTCGTCTCCAGCCGTGTGCTGAACCTCTGGCCCCGTTACTGGAGCCACCTCGGGGATTCCTTAGCCGCCGTCGGCGTGATCGCCTTTACTCTTGCCTCGCTGCTTATCGTGGACCTCGCCCTTAACTGGAGCGAGCTCACCACTCGCCGTGAATGATGAAGGTTCCGTATCGCATCCCGAAAAAGGAGTTTCCCATGACAACGTCCAATCTGAATCAGATTCCTTTGCAAGACGAAGTTCTCGTCCTGGGTGGTGGAGTGGCGGGATGTGCGGCTTCGATCACGCTGGCCCGCAAGGGACGAGTCGTTACGCTGATTGAGCGCGAGCACACACCGCACCATAAGGTTTGCGGAGAGTTCCTAAGCGGTGAGGCCCTTGAGGACCTGCATGCACTCGGCATCGATGTGGCCTCGCTTGGAGCCGTGCCCATCGACTACGTTCGCCTCGCCGCTGCCAGGCGCGCCGCGGAGGCTCCCTTGCCTTTCCCCGCAGCCTCGCTCACGCGCAGGACGCTGGATACCGCGCTCATCGCCGAGGCCATCGCCGCAGGCGTCCGGGTAGAACGCGGTCGCAGTGTACGGGCGCTCAGCCGCACCAGGTCCAATGTCTGGCAAGTTACGCTTGACGACGGCACCACCCGTGAGGCCCCAGCAGCCTTTCTGGCCACCGGCAAGCACGATGTCCGCGGCCACTTGCGTCCGCCTGACCCACAGCGATGGGTCGCCTTCAAGACGTATTTTCGCCTATCGTGCGCGCAGGCCTCGGAGCTTGCGGGCGCCTCTGAGCTGATGCTCTATCCTGGAGGCTACGGCGGCATCCAGCCGGTGGAAGGCGGCATGGCAAACCTGTGCTGCGTGGTGCAACAGCGGTATCTTGCACGCGCGGGTCATCGCTGGGAAAATTTCCTTGCCATGATGCAGCAGCACTGTCCGCACCTCGCTATGAGGCTTGCCGACGCGGAGCCGATGCTCGCCAAGCCGATCGCCATTACCCATATCCCGTATGGTTACGTCCGCCGCACAACGGAGAATGGGCTCTACTGCATCGGCGATCAGGCAGCCGTCATCCCCTCGTTCACCGGCGATGGCATATCCATCGCGCTGCATTCGGCGCGTTGTGCCGTCGCTGCCTATGTTGCAGAAGAGTCGGCATCGCTCTTTCAGCCTAAACTGCGTTCCGCGCTGCTGGCCCAGATGCGCCTTGCCGAGCTCGCCGCCGATGGCTTGAACAACCCACTCGCGCGCGCCGTATTACCTTTTTGCCTGAGGGTCTGGCCCGGGGTGATGCGCATGACGGCAAGACTGACACGCGTTGCCCAGCACGGCGCTGTGGCTTTCCCTGCAATTGCCAACTGAAATCGAGCCACGCCATTCAATGAAATCTTTTTCCGTATTCGCCCTCGCGGTCCTACTCGCTCCAGTCGCCCTCGCCCAGCAGCAGACCTTCGTCGCCAACCCCGATGCGAGCGAGGTCAAGATGACGCTGAAAACGACCCGCGAGGTGGTCAACGGCGCCTTTCACATCCAATCCGGATCGCTTGAGTTTGACCGCAGCGCTGCTAGGATGTCGGGTTCGGTGGTCGTTCTCGCCGGCAGCGGCAAGACCGGCAATGGCAGTCGCGACAAGAAGATGAACAAGGACATCCTTGAGGTCGAACAGCATGCAACTGTTTCGTTTGAGCCCAAGTCCTACGCTGGCGCCATCACTCCGTCAGGAGACTCGACCATCCAGGTAACTGGTATCTTCACACTCCTCGGCACGCCTCACGAGATCACCATCCCCATCCTTGTCCATCTTGAAGGTGCAACCGCAACGGCCAAGGCTCACTTTGTCGTACCGTACATCCAATGGGGACTGAAGGATCCAAGCTTTTTGTTCTGGAAAGCGGACAAAGACGTCGCGATTGACCTCTTTCTTACTGGCCGGCTTTCACAATAGAGGATCGCCTTCTATATACGCAACGATGTCATGCGTCAGCGTGAGGGCTCTATTTAGATTCGAGGGGCTCTACGGCTTGATAGGAGTGCTCGTTTGAGCACGACCTACCGGCTGAATCAGTTGCGGCACGGATTCAGCCGTGCCCTTGGCACTCGCACTCAAGGGGGCTAAAGAGCGAGCGTGAGAAACAAGAGTAAATAGGCAAGACGGTCCCTAGGCCCGGAGGGCCGGCCTGCCAAACTTCAGCCCAGCCCGGAAGGGCTGGGACACAATGCCACAACACGCCGGAGCGCCTTAGGCGCGGCACTGGATTCACAGGGTCTTGGTTGCGCTGACAGGTTTGGTGCCGCGCCTCCGACGCTCGGATAATCCATGCCATCTGTGCAGCCGGGGACATGGTTGACACTTTAGACCGGGCACATGGTTGACACTTTCGCTCCAGTTAAGGTTATGGCTGTCGAGTCTGCTTGCTTGTTTTTGCTATTTATCTTTTGTGTTTCGCCCGCAGCCGTGGGACGGGAATGTGGGAATCTCACCGACGGCCCTCACCTCCCGGATCAAACAACCGAACATTAAGCTTCCTTAATATCCCCGCATGAGATTGCCGCA
>JBAVQC010000444.1:0-9703 GCA_049693715.1 Acidobacteriaceae bacterium
CGTCAGCCCAGCCCGGGAGGGCTGGGAAATCGATTGCACAAATGACGGAGCGCCGGAGGCGCGGCACTCCCTTCATCCGCCAGTGGCCCGCCTCCGGCGCTCAGGATCTTTGGATATCCGTCTCCCAGCCCTTCCGGGCTGGGCTGACGTTTGGTTCCGGCCCTCCGGGCCTGTTTTCATTCTGCGATTTGTTTTCGCGTTCTCACGCACGTTCTTTCGCACATCGTAGTCAAGCAGTTGCCTCCGCAAAAAGCTACTTTGTGCTGAGAGTCGCTCCGTGGGGCATGGCGGGCTGGCGGCGCTGGTGGTGGAACCTCCGTAGGCCGTACAAGATGCCAACCACTACCAATCCCAGGTAAATCCACAGGATGGTGGTGCTCCAGCCGGCCAGGTATTGGCGGAAAGCGCGAATGACAACGCGGCCGTAGGTATCGGCCAGCCAGGCTATCAGGGCATAGCGAACGGTCCTTGCTAAGCTGAACGAAACCAGGAATCGCTTCCGCGAAACCCCTAAAGCCCCGGCAGCAAGCAACAACGGCATGAGCGGGAACGGCGGAGGAAGCAACGCGGAAAGGACCACGGCACCCACACCGCGCTTCTCTACCCAGGCGAAGAGCCGCCGCCCAAATCGTCTGGGCAGGTAACGGTGGAGTGCGGCTTCTCCACCCTTGGCCCCGGTGGCCCAGGTCAAATAGCCGCCCAGGACGGATCCCACCGTCGCGGCAATCGCGGCCAGCACCGGATTTCCGCGATGAGCTACCAGCAAAATCATCAACAGATCCGTGCTGCCCGGCACCGGCAGGGGGATAATCGATGAGTCGATCACCGACACGGCGAACAATCCCAGGGTGCCGAACCCCATGAGCCAGTGCAGACCGTGCGCGGAGTGGGGCCTCCCAGCGGCCTTCGTCCCCTGTTGGACGGCCTCATGCCTCGCAGAAAGCTGGATCATTGACTCCTTTGACGCGAAACGGGGGACCGGCGACGCAATCCCGCCTGGATTTGACTAAAGGATAGTCAAAGCACCCGCCGCAGGCAGCGCCCCGCACTCAGCCGCCAGCCGGTAAAACACCTCCAGCCCGCGCATACAGGCCTCATCCAATATGTAGTGGATATTGTTGCGCAGGTAAAAGCGGATGGTGTCCCGGGGGACCGCGATGCGTTCCGACCACTCCTCGGCCAAGTCGTCCACATGCGCGAGCCCATGGTCCCGGGAAGCCTGCAGATCGGCGACTACGTCGGCGGCACACGCCCCGGTTTCCTCCAGCGCCCCTGGCCGTAGCGCCCAAAACGCCGAAACCCAGGGCAGCCCGGTAAAGCTGTGCCACTCGTGAGCCAGGTCCAGGTAGAGAAGCCGCTCACCCGTGCGAACCTCGCGGGCTTCCCGATCTTCCAGGGCCAGAAGGGCGGGGTCGCCAATCAGCAATGCCGCGTCTGCAACCGCGAGCATCGATTCGAGAATCGGCGGATGGGGAACAAACACCGCCGGAACCTTCCAAAAGATGTCAAACAGAATACGCGTGTAGGCATTGGAGGTGCGCGAAGAAGTATCGGCCGCGACGGTTCGCACCGCGCTAACCCCCTGCTCCGGGCGCACCACCAAAATGATGGAACGCACCCGATCGAGCGAGGCGATAGCGCAGCCGGGGACGATGAGCAGCGAAGGAGTGGTGGCATGGGCCGCGACCGGGACCAGGCCGATATCCGCGTCGCCGGCAGCCAACTCGCGCGCGCATCGTGAAGGGGTGGTATAGCCGATCTGGTAACGTTTCCGAAGATCAGTGCGCCGGGGCTCGTGCTCGAAGTCCCACATTAAAGGAGCAGGATTCAGGAAATGAATCGCCGCCATACGAATGCGGCGTTTGAGTGGACGGGTCACTCATTAGTGTACCTTGGCATGCAACGATGAACTCGCCTGAACAAAACCGGCTCGCCTGGGTGGCGCTCAGTCTCACCCCCGGCCTGGGACCGAAACGCATCCTCAGGGCGGCGAAGGCTTTACCCGATCTCTCCGGCCTGTTTCGCCTTTCTTTGACAGAGCTTGAGTCGCTTAACTTTCCCGCGCCCGCTGCCCAGTTTCTTTTCACCGGCAAGGCGCGCACCGAGGCGGAACGGGAGCTGGTGCGGGTAGTTGAACAGAAAGGCCAGATCCTCACCTTTGAGGACGAGGATTATCCCGAGCAGTTGCGGGAGATTTTCGATCCTCCGCCGGTGCTTTGGGCGTTGGGCGACATAAAGCTATTGGCTCGGCCGGCGATTGCGATCGTGGGCACGCGGCATCCAACGCCTTACGGCACGGGGATGGCGGAGGTCCTGGCCCGAGATCTGGCCAGCCATCGCATGGTCATTCTCAGCGGCATGGCGCGGGGTGTCGACACCACTGCGCATCGCGGGGCGCTGGCCGCGGGCGGCAAGACCGTCGCGGTGTGGGGTACCGGTATCGATGTAATTTACCCTAAAGAAAATAAATCTCTGGCCGAAGACATTCTCGTTGCGGGAGGAGCCATCATTTCGGAGTACCGGCTGGGCACCTTCCCGGCGCCGCAAAACTTTCCCAAGCGCAACCGGATCATCAGCGGCATAAGCATCGGTGTGCTGGTGGTGGAAGCGGGTGAGAACAGCGGCACACGGGTGACCGCACGGTGCGCATTGGAGCAAAACCGCGACGTCTATGCGGTGCCCGGTAACGTGACCACCAAAAACGCCTGGGGCCCCAACACGTTGATAAAACAGGGCGCTACGCTGGTGGCGACGTGGGAGGATGTGTGGCAGGAGCTACCCACGCAGGTACGGTTGCAATTGGAAGGCGAACTAGGTTTTGCATCGCAACCGGAGCAAGCTGCATCGATTGTTGAAGAACTTCCGCTGCAGGAGCCGGAAAAGATCGTGCTCAATGCGTTGCGCCACGATGAAGCGGTGCAATTGGATGAGCTGATGGACTTGCTTGAATCGAAACTGACTTCTTCTGAGATCTTTACCGCCTTGTTCGAGCTCGAGCTTGCCAACCGGATTAAACAACTTCCGGGCAAGAACTACGTCAGACGAATGTAAAGTTCTCGTCTTTCTGCACCATAAGTTGCAGACGCGGAAGTTGCAGACACGGCAGGAGAAAGCACATCCTGACCTACGCTGGTGGAAGCTGCCGCCCAGGCGCGGATCACGATAAGTAAATAACTGTGGACCTTCCAGGTGGTACAGTCAGTCCCATTGGGAGACGTTTTGTTGTCCCAGGTAGTCATCGGGTTTAAGGAATGCAATGAGTAAATCACTCGTGATCGTCGAATCGCCCGCAAAGGCGAAGACGATCAGCAAATATCTCGGAAAAGATTTCACCGTCGAAGCCTCCGTCGGCCACATTAAAGATCTGCCCAAAAACAAGATCGGCGTGGATCTGAGCGACGGCAGCTTTGCGCCTGAACTCATCGTCATCCCGGGAAAAGAAAAAGTTGTCGACCGGCTGAAGAAGCTGGCTAAGTCGCACACGACTATCTATCTGGCGCCTGACCCTGATCGCGAAGGCGAAGCGATCGCGGCTCATCTGGAAGATGAGCTGAAAGGACTTTCCAAGGGCAACTCGATTCGTCGCGTCACGTTCAATGAAATTACGGCGAAGGCTGTGCATGACGCCTTCGAACACACCCGCGATGTGGATCGCAACCTGGTGGACGCGCAACAGACGCGCCGCGTGCTCGATCGCATTGTGGGCTACCAGATTTCGCCTTTGCTGTGGGACAAGGTGCGGCGCGGTCTCTCTGCGGGCCGGGTGCAGACCGTGGCTCTACGCCTCATCGTGGAACGCGAGCGCGAGATCAAGGCCTTCGTTCCGGTCGAGTATTGGACCCTCGATGCCCAGCTCGCTCCGGCACACGACAAGACCGAGTTTACTGCACGCTTCACCGGCATCGACGGCGAAAAAGCGGTCGTAGAAACAGTGGACGCACCTTCACTGCCCAACAAGCCGCAGATGGATGCTGTTGTCGCCGCCCTCGAAAAGGCCAAGTGGTCGGTACAGAACGTAGAGAAGAAGGAGCGGCGGCGCAACCCCACCGCACCGTTCACTACCAGCAAACTGCAGCAGGATGCATCGCGTCAGTTAGGCTTCAGCGTGCGGCGCACCATGGGCGTAGCGCAGCGATTGTATGAAGGCATTGAGTTGGGCAGCGAGGGGGCAGTAGGCCTCATCACCTACATGCGTACCGATTCCACGCGCGTCTCGCCCGATGCCATCGCCGAAGCACGCAAGTGGATCGAAGAAACCCACGGCAATCATTATCTGCCGGCCGCGCCCAATGCGTTCAAAAGCAAGAAGGACGCGCAGGACGCACACGAGGCGATCCGCCCCAGCAGCGTTGCGCATCATCCCGAAGAAATTAAGCGCTATCTCAGTGACGAACAGTATCGCCTGTACCGGCTCATCTGGCAGCGCTTTGTCGCCTCGCAGATGGTTCCCGCGGTGTTCGATCAGACGACGGTCGATATCCTGGGCAAAGCGGACCGCAGCTATAACTTCCGCGTGACTGGTTCGGTGATGAAGTTTGACGGTTTCCTCAAGGTCTACGAGGAAGCCAAAGAGAAGAAGGACGACGAGGACGAAGAGCTCAAGAACCGTCTTCCCGCGCTCGAAAGCGGACAGGCGC
Source organism: Acidobacteriaceae bacterium (assembly GCA_049693715.1). Classification (GTDB taxonomy): domain Bacteria; phylum Acidobacteriota; class Terriglobia; order Terriglobales; family Acidobacteriaceae; genus PALSA-350. The sequence goes on from JBAVQC010000444.1 coordinate 4,638, forward strand.
TGTCGCTGATCACTCTGCTGCCGGAAGAGCATGCGACGGAGCCTCGCCCGCGCTTCAATGAAGCGTCGCTGGTGAAAGAGCTGGAAGAGCGCGGCATCGGCCGGCCATCGACATACGCCACCATCATCAATACGATTCAGGAACGCGAGTACGTGCAGAAGGTCGGTGTCGGCAGGGGCGCGAAATTCGTCCCTACCGAGATCGGCTTCGTTGTGACCGATCTTTTGATCGCCAACTTCCCCTATATCTTCGACCCCCAATACACCGCCAGACTCGAAGAAGAACTGGACGATATCGAAGACGGCAAGGAAGTCTGGACCACCTTGCTGGGTGCTTTCTACGGGCATTTTGAGAAGGAGCTCGAACATGCCGGCAAGCACATGGAGAACATCAAGCGGATGGAGAAGCCGACAGACGAGAAGTGCGATGTCTGCGGTTCCCCGCTGGTGCTGAAGTGGGGTAAGTTCGGCAGCTTCTTCGCCTGCAGTACCTATAACAAGAAAGACAAGAACAGCTGCACCTTCACCAAAGAGAACTTCGCCGCCAAACCGGAGATGAATACCCAGGAAGGCCAGGATGGGGAGCAGGCGGAGGAGTACTGCGAGGCTTGCGGACGGGTCATGGTGCTCAAGCGGGGGCGCTTCGGCGCGTTTATGGCATGCCCTGGTTACAACGAGGACCCACCTTGCAAGACCACGCGCAAGCTGACCCAGAAACAGCAGCAAAAAGCGCCGCAGCCGCTCAACGAGAACTGTCCCAAATGCGGGCTGCAACTGGTGTTGCGCAATGGCCAGTACGGAGAGTTCGTCTCCTGCAGCGGCTATCCAAAGTGCAAGTACATCAAGCAGAATCTGGTCGAGGGGATGAAGTGCCCCAAGTGCGGCGATGGAGACATCGCGGAACGCAAGGCCAGGCGGGGCAATCTCTTCTATGGCTGCACGAATTATCCGAAGTGTGACTTCACCTCGAACGCCAGGCCGGTGCCGGAAACGTGTCCGGAATGCGGCAGCCCGTATCTGCTGGAGAAGACGCGCACCACCGGAACGTACCTGGTATGTCCTAATAACCGCAAGTCCGCGGCCGAGGATGAGGCACCCAAAAAACGGGCCAAGAAGGGTGCTGCGGAGGAGCCGGCAGAGCAGGTGGCCTGCATCTATTCGAGGAAGATCGCGGAGCCCCAGGTGGAATCCGTCGAGGCCATGCGCTATCAGACCAAGGCAGAGCCGCTTCCGGTCGCTTGAACAGGGTCTGTGCGAACGTCTAACAACGCAGATGCCACGGCTGGCATCTATCTGCTAAGGTGAGAGAGGATACGAAGGAATGCAGGATTTATCCCCAGTTATGGCAAAGGCAACCTGGAACGGCAAAGTAATCGCGGAAAGCGATACAACGGAGTTGGTTGAGGGCAATATCTACTTCCCTGAGAGCGCTTTGAAACGGGAGTACTTTCGCCCCAGCTCGACAATTTCGACCTGTCCCTGGAAGGGGCAAGCCAGGTATTACAGTCTTTTGGTGGACGGGCAAGAAAATCAGGATGCCGCCTGGTACTATCCGGATCCCAAGCCGGCAGCCCGTAACGTCAAGAACCATGTCGCCTTCTGGCGCGGAGTTGAAGTCGAAAAGTAGCCTTCAAAACATAGTCAGGAGCATGGCAGCCCTGCTCCTGGCCCTGGTCCTTCTATCTACCGGCAGGTTCTTGCTTGCCCAGCCTCCCGCTAATTCGCCCCAAAGAGACCTCGAGGTGTTGCGGCGGCTGGAAGAAGAGTATCTACGGGCTGAGATAGAAGACGACTCAGCGATCGCGGGCACCATTCTTGCGGATGACTACGTCGGGCTGAAGCCGGATGGCTCATCTGCGACCAAGGCGGATGTCCTGAGCCGTCTGGACCGGCACGAACGCCGTCGCGAGCCCTACATGATTACCGCTACCAACATGAGGCAACACCTGTTTGGCGATACGGCCTGCGTAACTTATACCAAGGTCTACACCAAGCCTGGCACCCAGGCCGCGTTCGGTGAAAACGTCCTGCACGTTCTTATCCGGCGTAACGGGATTTGGCGCCTTCAAGTCAGCAGTCCTCTGCCTTCTCCTAAGCCTTGATATTGGGGTCGCCCGAGAGGCGCCCCTCACTTTAAGGGAGTCACGGAATCGGTTCCCCGCCCTCCCCGGCGGCGCTGTTTCTGGTTTTCCGCTGCCCATCTCTGGGATAATGAACCCACTCTGGCGTTTCAATTGGCGGCCTCACCTGGCATTCCCTCGCAGGCGGCAAGCACCGCAAAGATCCCGATGAAGCCACTCAAACTGGCATTGACGCCGACCCGCAACCGTCGCCTGAATGAAGTGACAGGCATGGTACTGATGGTGGCCGCGAGCCTCCTCTTCCTCGCCTTGGCCTCCTATCGTCCCACCGATCCGTCCTTCAATACCGTAGGCGCCATGGGCCGGCCCGCCCACAACTGGATCGGCCTCCTCGGCGCTTCCCTCAGCGATGTCTTGCTGCAACTTGAAGGGGTCGCTGCGTTTTTGATCCCGGTGATGCTGGGGGTGTTGGGGTGGACGTGGCTGCGCTCCCGTGCGGCGGGTTCCGTGGGAGCGAAAGTGTCTGGCGTTTTTCTTTACCTGGTATTTGCACCCGCGGTCTTCGGCCTCGTCCCTGGTCATCTGCGCTGGATGCACGCCCTGCCGGTGGAAGGCCTGTCCGGGCGCCTGGTGGTCGATTTCCTGGTCCAGTACCTCAACTTTCCGGGTGCTGCCATCGTGATCGTAAGCATGGTGGTGATCGCGCTCTACCTGTCCACCACGTTCAGTTTCAACACCGCGCAACAGTGGATGGCGGTTCACTTTGCCTTCGCCCTGGCGTGGCGCGACCGGGCGCGCAACTGGCGTTCCGCCTGGGCGGAGAGACGGGCGGTCGCGCAGGCTGAAAAGAACGCCGGCAAGCAAGCGCGGCGAGCTGACGACGAGGAGAGAATTCCTGCCTCACGGCGCTCTGCCTTCGCCGACGTGAACAGCAACGAGACTGCGGCTAAGTCTGAGGCTGCGGTTAAGCCGCACAGCCCGTCGCTTTGGGACCGGATGCCGCGCACCAGTATTCCCGATCGGGAGCCGGAGCCGATCGAGGACGATGCCGCCTACGAACCGGAGGAGGCCGTGGCGGCTCCTGTCCGGACGGCGGAGCGGCCGGCGCCTGTGAGCCAGCCTCCGCAAAACATTTCTGTGAAGAACCGTGCGGACGCGGACGCGCGGCCGGTCACCCTGGCGCCTCGCGCTGTCAGCGGCTTCAGCTTGCCGCCGAGCACTCTGCTTCATCGCAGCGACGAGTCGCAGATTGTGCGCGAAGACGATCTACGCAGCCAGGCCCGGGTGCTGGTCGAGAAGTGCGCCGAGTTCGATGTACGCGGCCAAGTGGTGCAGATCAACCCGGGCCCCGTGGTCACCACCTTCGAATTCCGGCCGGAAGCCGGGGTCAAGTACAGCCGCGTGACCGGCCTGGCAGAGGATCTGTGCCTGGCGATGCGCGCCGAGAGCATCCTGATTGAACGCATGGCGGGAAAGAGCACCGTGGGCATCCAGGTGCCGAATCACGATCGTGAAACGATTTGGCTGCGGGATGTAATCGAAGCAGAGAACTTCACCCAGACCAAGTCCAAGCTGACTTTGGCCATGGGTAAAGACATCAATGGGCGCATTGTGACCGCCGACCTGGCGACGATGCCACACGTCCTGATCGCCGGTTCCACGGGCAGCGGCAAGTCGGTGGCCATCAACGCCATGATCATGTCTGTGCTCTACAAGGCGACGCCGCAGCAGGTAAGGCTGATCCTGGTCGATCCGAAGCGGGTGGAACTGGGGATGTATGAAGGCATTCCTCACCTGTTCACGCCCATCATTACCGAACCCAAACTGGCCGCCAACGCCCTGCGAAACGCGGTGCGCGAGATGGAGCGGCGCCTGAAGCTGTTAGCTTCGCGCAGTGTCAGGAATATCGATCAATACAACAAGCTCTTCGACAACCAGACGCCCAGCCTCTTCGAAGAAGGGGAAGAAGAGCAGCCGTTGCCGCACATGATCATCATCATCGACGAGCTCGCCGATCTGATGATGCTGGATAAGGCCAACGTGGAAGAGGCGATCACCCGCCTGGCGCAAATGGCGCGCGCAGTTGGCATCCACCTGGTGCTGGCCACCCAGCGGCCGTCGGTGGACGTGATCACCGGCCTGATCAAGGCCAATGTACCTACGCGCGTTTCCTTCCGCCTGGCGACCAAGGTGGATTCGCGAACCATTCTGGATTCGAACGGAGCCGAAGCACTCCTGGGACGTGGCGACATGCTGTTCCTGCCCCCGGGAACTTCCCGCCTGCAACGTCTGCACGCGCCGTTTGTCACCGAAAAGGAAATTGCCGCCGTAGTCGCTTTCTGGAAGAGCCAGGGAGAAGCGCAATACGTGCAAGGCTTCCTCGAGTCTCCGCGGGATGAAAAAGGCCGCGACCTGGATGCGGAGCCGGAGGACGGCGATGGCACCGACGAATTGTTTGAGGACGCGGTACGGCTGGTGCTGGAATTCGGCAAGGCCTCCACTTCCCTGCTCCAGCGGCGGTTGCGCATCGGTTACGGCCGGGCAGCGCACTTGATCGACATGATGGAGCGCGACGGCATCGTCGGTCCTGCCGACGGCTCCAAGCCGCGCGAGATCCTCAAACCACCCGACTGGCTGAATCAGATCGAGCCCGCCCTAAGGTAGCTTGGATCGCTTCGCACGCCCGCAGGTAAGTCCCGTCAGGGACGGCTGAATTTAGCCCAGGATGCAATCCTGGGTACAGGATGAAACATGACTAAGTCCCGCAGGGACGACTGGAGGTTGTCCAGGATTGCGTGTCGGCCTATTTTCAGCCGTCCCTACGGGACTGGTCGTACTTCCAAATCCACCCAGGACTAACGTCCTGATTGCATGACAGCGTCGGCTCCCTCAAGCCAAGTAGACTGGTTGCTACCAAACGACCATGAAGCTCGGGAAGAAGGAGCCGAGCATGATGATTATAGGCTGTGATTTTCATCCCCGTTTC
>JBAVQC010000445.1:0-50957 GCA_049693715.1 Acidobacteriaceae bacterium
GGCTGACAGCGATGGATAGAGTTCCCAGCATGGTTCGAATCCTCTCGGACGACCATCCCTTCTCCGCAAGGGCCTCGCACTTAGTCATACAAAACGGGTTCCAGTGCGGTCCCAAAAAACGAGGAACCGCTTTGAACTCCCTTTGCATCCGAGCCGGTTTGACCTTGGCCTTTTTTTGATCGGCGTTACCGCGTGTCACGGGGAAGTGCCAGAAGCTCACATTAATCCCGTCCCTCTGAAACTGTCCGTCGACTACGCTACGGACATTCGTTTCGCGCACATCTCGACAGCTGAGGGCAGCCTGGGGACGTTCACCACGTCTTCCCAAATCATCGCGGGTAGCGCCGGGGACGAGGAATGACCACCACATGTTCACTCTCCTTCCTTCGGGATTGGCCTGTCTGCAGGGTTTCCAATTGGACTCTTTCGGTTTCGTGCATGCGCTGGTGTTGAAGGTCGATCTGTCCACGAAACTTCGGCGACTCCTAACTATTAGTGAACAAGCCTGCACGAGGATGCCCCTTGGCAAGTGCTGGAGGTGTGCTGGGCTCGGTGAAATCCTCGGTCCAATGCCAATTCCTGATTTCAGGCATATCTTCGAGATGTTGACGGATATAGGCATGGTGCTCGTTCAGTTTCCGGTTAAACATGGCAATGGCACCGGAAGCATTGGATTGAAAGCGCGGAATGTTGTTCAGCGCGTCGACGGCAAGATGAAAGCGGCTCATCTTGTTGAGCACGACCATGTCAAAGGGTGTAGTGGTCGTACCCCGATCCATATAGCCGCGTACGTGGAAGCGGCCTTCATTGGAGCGGCCGTGAACCATCGAATGAATGAGCCAGCGATTATTATGGAAGGCGAAGATGACCGGCGAGTCCTTGGTGAAAAGCGCATCGAAGGACATGTTGTCCATCCCATGCGGATGATCGGCCGGCATCATCAGCGCGGTTAGATCGACCACGTTGACCACCCGTACCTTGATGCCGGGGACGTACTTCTGCAGCAGCCAGGACGTCGCGCATATTTCGATGGTCGGCACGTCGCCTGCACAGGCCAGCACGATGTCTGGCTCTGTGCCTCCGTCGTTGGTGGCAAACTTCCAGGTCGAGGCGCCTCGCGAGCAGTGTTCACGCGCCTCATCCAAGTTTAGCCACTGAAGCTGCGGCTGCTTGCCGCAAGTCACCAGGTTCACGTAGTTGCGGCTTCGCATGCAATGATCGAACACGCTGAGCAGACAATTGCTATCAGGCGGATAGTACACGCGGATCGTTTCACTTCTGCGCGCCAGGGCATTGTCGACAAATCCGGTGGCCTGATGACTGAAGCCGTTATGATCGTTGCGCCACGCGTGGCTGGTCAGCAGGACATTGAGAGAGGCCAGATCTCTCCGCCAGGGAAAATCTCGGCATTGCTCCAGCCACTTGGCATGCTGTGTCAGCATCGAATCCACGACCTGCGCAAAGGCTTCGTACGAAGACCACATGCCGTGGCGACCTGTCAGCAAGTAGCCTTCGAGCCATCCCTGGCAGCAGTGCTCGCTCAGCACTTCCATCAGGCGGCCATCCGGGCTGAGGTCGTCGTCGATGGAAACCGTCTCCGCCATAAAGCAGCGTTTGGTCGCTTCGAGAACCGAGCCCAATCGATTGGAGTCAGTCTCGTCAGGGCAGAACATTCTGAAGTTTTGTGGATTCATGCGGAACACGTCGGCGAAAAAGTCTCCAAGCTTTCGCGGCGCCTCTGCGACCACTTGGCCCGGCCCAGGAATCTCAAGTGCATAGGTGGTAAAGTTCGGAAGATCGAGCGCAGTCAATAGCCGGCCACCGTTCACATGAGGATTGCCTCCCATGCGGCGGTTGCCTACCGGTGCGAGCTCCGCCAATTCTTGAATGAAGCTGCCACTCTCATCGAAGAGCTCCTGCGGTTTATAGCTCCGCATCCAGGCTTCGAGGATCTCGAGATGTTCATGGTTCTCGCGCACGGTAGCGAGAGGAACCTGGTGCGCGCGGAAGGTGCCTTCAATCGGTATGCCGTCTACTTCTTTCGGACAGGTCCACCCCTTCGGCGTCCGCAGAACGATCATGGGCCAGACCGGCTGCTTCTGGAACCCGCTCTTGCGCGCCTGCTGCTGGATGGCGCGAATCTCGGCGTAGCAGTCGTCAAGCGTCTGAGCCAGGAGCTGATGCACGACCTCAGGTTCGTCACCTTCCACGAAGTAGGGCTTGTAGCCTCTTCCGGTATAGAGAGCCTTGAGGTCCTGATCGCCGGTCCGTCCCTGAACGGTTGGTCCGGAAATTTTGTAACCGTTGAGGTGAAGAATCGGAAGGACGGCGCCGTCCCGGACCGGATTGAGGAAGTTGACCGACTTCCAGCTGCCTTCGAGCGGACAGGTCTCGGATTCTCCGTCGCCGACCACGCAGGCAACGATCAAGTCGGGATTGTCGAATGCGGCGCCGAAGGCGTGCACCAGTGAATAGCCTAGCTCCCCGCCCTCGTGCATGGAGTTCGGAACGTGCGGCCCACAATGGCTTGGCACCCCGCCGGGTGTTGAGAAATTGCGGAATAGCAACCGCATCCCGTTCTCATCAGGTGTGATCTCAGGATGGACTTCGGTATACGAGCCTTCGAGATACGAGCTCGCATTGAGCGAGGGGCCTCCATGTCCGGGCCCGGAAATGTAGATAATGTTTGCATCATGCTCTTTGATCAGGCGGTTCAGGTGAGTGTAGATGAGGTTCTGTCCGGGGGAAGTGCCCCAGTGTCCCAGTAGCCTGGGTTTGATCTGTTCCGCTTTGAGCGGTTCGCGCAGGAGAGGATTTTCAAAGAGATAGATCTGGCCGATGCAGAGGTAATTTGCCGCGCGCCAGTAGCGGTTCATCTTGTCGAGCATCTCCGCGGTGAGAGGCCCCTTGGGTATTGGAGCGGTTGTCTCATGTTTGCCCTCTGCGGCGATCGCAGTGGACAGGCTGGCCTCGAAGATGAAGCTGGATTGTGAAAAGGCCTTCTCAAGGCACGCGCTCGGGGACGCCGGGCTGCCGGCTTCATTGAGACCACGAACTTGGTCGGTGGTGGACATAGGGAATGATCCTCTCTACTGCACTGGGGCTGACAAGCCGGCAGCGGTTCGCAAACGTTACTTCGCCAGCTGTTTGCGGATGGTTTGTAATTCCGCGCGTCGCTTTGCAGTGGTTCTGGGATAAGCCATCTTGAGATCCTCAAGCGCATCAAGAACGATGCGGGAAACGATCAGGCGGGCGTTGTCCTTATCGTCAGCTGGAACGGCGTACCAGGGCGCGTGATGAGTGCTTGTCGCGTGCAGGCATTGTTCGTAAGCCTTCACATAATCCGCCCAATATTTCCTTTCGTGAATGTCTGTCAGGCTGAACTTCCAGTTCTTATCCGGCTCATCGATGCGGGCGACGAATCGTTTTCGCTGTTCCTCTTTGGAAAGGTGAAGAAATATCTTGACGATCTTTGTTCCATTGCGATGAAGGTGCCGCTCCAAATCCACGATGGAGGTGTAACGCTCCTCCCAGATCGTGTTCTGGTCGCCAAGTTTCTGGGGAAGTCCTTGGTTGCGGAGAATCTCCGGATGCACTCGAACCACCAGGACCTCCTCGTAATACGAGCGGTTGAACATGCCGATCCGCCCACGTTCGGGAAGGCAGCACGTCGTTCGCCAGAGAAAATCGTGTTTCAGTTCCTCGGCACTTGGCTGTTTAAAGCTGAATACTTCGCAGCCCTCCAGATTGACGCCGGACATCACGTGGCGGATGGCGCCATCCTTGCCTGCTCCATCCATGCCCTGAAAAATCAGCAGCAGGGCATAACGGCCGGAGGCGTAGTGAAGATTTTGTAGCGAGCTTAATTTCTCAACATGACTTTCCAGGAGCGCCTGGTATTCCTCCTTGGACTTGCAGCATGGCTTCACAATCGTAGGCCATTTCTCCAGGTTGATCTTCTTCCCCGGTGACACCCGGAAATCCTTTGCGTCGATTTTCATCTTTCTTCCTTGGGCGTCACTGGACATAGGCTTGTTCACGCAACCTTTGGTTGCGCGGGTTGATTGCTCGTGATCTCCCGCTCCGCCTCCAACCAATCCTGATCTTGTTGGCTTTCGCCATGGACCCGCTGCTGGTACAGATCATAGGCACGCGAAGCAATCTGCGCAGTAAGATCAACCGGCGGTTTCCTGCCCAATAGCGGAGCTTTCGTTGGATCGAAAATCCGATAGGCGAGTAACTTCACGCGGTCATTGATGAGGAACCAGACCAGAGCATAGCCCCAAACGAAACCTGCCCACTTCCAGCCCAGGGGCGTCATGAACAGCCCATACACGGCAATGAGAGTGGCGATGGTTTGCGTCCCGATCACTGCAATCCACAGAATTCGCGCCGGACGGATCGACCAGAACGGGCCGCGGGTGCGCGTCAGGAAGATGGTCAAATGCCCCGCTACGGAGAGCTTAAGGTACATCAGCGTCTGGATCGTCCCTCGCTCGAGGTGAAAGACACGTTCCCCCAGATAGAAGAGCCCGAACGCAGCGATAACGCCGGCGACTCCGAGCACCGTTGAGATCCCAAGCACCAGGCGCATGTTCCAGGCTTCGGGCTTGTCCTTGTAGTGAACATTGTCATATGCAATGGAGAGGATCGCTCCATCGTTCAGCAGCGCGATCATCACGATCATCACCGCGGTCACGGGGTAGAAATTGAAGACCAGAATCGCCAGCGTCATGAACAGCAGCACACGCAGTGTCTCGGTGATGCGATACATGGCGTAACTATTCATCCGCTGGAAGATGCGGCGACTCTCCTTGATCGCGTCGATGATTACCGAGAGGCCGGAGGCAAGCAGCACAATCGATGCCGCGGCGCGCGCCGCATCGGTCGCGCCGGAAACGGCAATGCCGCAGTCTGCTTTCTTGAGTGCGGGAGCGTCATTCACTCCGTCTCCGGTCATTCCGACGATATGGCCGCGCTGCTCGAGGACATCCACAATGTGATATTTGGTCTCGGGGAAAACCTGGGCGAACCCGTCCGCGTTTTCGATCGCCTCCGCCTGCTGCGAAGTCGGGTGTTGCCTGGTGTCGCCCAGGCCACTGGCATCGAGGATGTTGGTGCCCATCCCTAGCTGGCGGGCAGTTTCCTGAGCGATGGCGATCTGGTCGCCAGTCACCATCTTGACGCTTACGCCCATATGCCGGGCGCTTGCGATCGTCGCTTTGGCCTGCTCGCGCGGCGGGTCGAACAAAGGCAGCACGCCGGCAAACTGCCACTTACCTTCCTCATCCGCCCGGGCCACGCCCAGGGAGCGGAAGCCGCGGCCGGCAAACTCGTTGACCGCCTTCTCTACGGCGGACTTGACCTCACCGGCGTTGCTCGACATCTGCAATATGACCTGCGGCGCTCCCTTGGCCACGAAGAACTGTGTTCCGTCTGTACCCTTTACGGTAGCCTCGGTGCGCTTATGCACCGGGTCGAAGGGCTGGAAGTGGACAACCTGATAGTTTTTCAGTGCCTTATCGTCCTTTACGCCGCCGATCACAGCCAGATCGATGGTGTCCTTGTCCTCCGCGCGCGAAGCTAATGCCGCCCAGAGAATGATGTGGTCGCCGGGAATGTTGTTCACGCTGAACGGATCGCCGAGCGTCAGCTTGTTCTGGGTCAGCGTGCCGGTCTTATCTGAGCAGAGTATGTCCACGCCGGCGAGTTCTTCGATCGCCGAAAGCCGGGTCACAATTGCATCTTTTCTCGCCAGGAGCCGCGCGCCAACGGCCATGGTCACGGACAGCACCGTGGGCATAGCCACGGGGATCGCGGCTACCAAAAGCACGAGGCAGAATTCCAGCGTCGTAAGGATCGGATCGCCACGGAAGAGTGCAACCGCCAGTATCAGCACCACGAGCGCCACGGCGAGGACGATCAGGTAATCGCCGATCTTCAGCACGGCGCGCTGGAAATGGCTGGCGGTATGAGCCTCCTGCACCAGTTGCGCCGTTTTGCCAAAGTAAGTGTTCGTCCCGGTGGCGTACACCATCGCGTCGATCTCGCCCTTGCGCAGAATAGAACCTGAAAACACCGCGGCGCCGGGTTTGGGCGTGACGGGCAGGGATTCCCCCGTGAGAGCGGACTGATCTACTTCGACAGGATCGCCGTCCAGCAGGCGTGCGTCTGCAGGGACAATGTCGCCCAGCCTAAGACGTATCACGTCGCCCGGTACCAGTTCGCTTGCCTTCGGGGTCGTCCACTTGCCATCGCGCTTGGCCCTGGCGTTGATGGCCAGCTTTTTCTTAAGCGCGGCGATGGCGTTGCCCGCCTGATGTTCTTCCCAGAATCCGACAACGGCATTCGAACAGAGCAGAAGAAGGATGATAAAAAAATCAAGCCAGTGCCGGACGATTCCCGAGAGAATCACTGCCGCTTCGATCATCCACGGGATAGGTCCCCAGAAGTAAGTGAGAAACTTGAGCAGCTCATTGGTCTTCTTTTCCGCGATCTCGTTCGGGCCATATTGCGTCAGCCGCTTCTGAACCTCGGCCTGGCTGAGCCCCTCCGGAGAAGACTCCAGCTTTTTTTCGAGCTCCGGCATGGGAAGAGATTTGAGATCGTCCGTGGGTGCGGGCTTCGAGCCGCCTTTGGGTGGAGGCTTGTGCTCAGGCTTTGACTCGGTTTTTAACTCCGCCGTGGACTCTTCTGCCTCGGTAATCGGTTTCACGATAACCATCCTTCGATATGTGTTCGATCAAATGGGGACACTTCACGAGTGGTCCCCTGGTCGGGCGCTAGACGCCACTCGCTGGACCTGGGTATGCATGAAGCTCATGCAAAAGATCCATCGCCGAGGCTGGAACCCGAACCTTGCCGCCCAGGATCTCGTGTCCACTTACCGTGTCGCCGTAGAATGCCTGGTTCCCGCTCTTGTCTGCTTGGACAACGGCGCCGTCCAGGCTGACTCCCGCAAAGACTCCTTTGGCGCGCGAATAGGAGAGAATTTCTGCATTGAGTTTTAGATCCGTGGCTGCGGTAGCATTTCGGCCGACGGGGCCTGCCGCTACGGAAGCATCCGCTCCCAGCTTGAACTTGTCACTTAGAAGACTCTGCAACGCCTCGGCATTCATAAAGAGCATGACAATGTCTGTTGACGAGCCCCCAATCTGATATCCCACGCTTCCACCGTCGATGGCGATAAACATCGGGGCACTCCATCCGTGGCGCGTGCGGCAGCTTGCGACGCCACGGCCATAGCTACCGCCGAAGATGAAAGCAAACTTTTTATCCCCTGGGATAATGGCGATGCACTTTGCCGAATCCAGCAGGTCACTCGGGATGCCTTTGTCCGGTGTCTGCATAATTTCCTTGAAGACCTGTGCAGCCCTTTGGGTGCGAGTGCCATCGTCATTGCGGTCAGACGCGACTGCGACTTGAGCCGCGATCACCACAAGTGTCGAGAAGATCAGAAGACGCTTCAACATATTAACCTCTTTCGTTATGAGAATTATTAGTGGCTGCCTACTCGTAGCCGTCATTTAGTGAGAGCGGGTAACTTAGAGCGGTGCCCTTTTCTCGAATTTGTGTAAGCGCGTGCCTCCAGGTAATGGCCGCATCGTTGCCGCACTTCCGTGCTTGTAGAGTTGCCCCTGGAGTCTTGATTCTGGAGACTCATCGCTTTTAACGAAACCCAACTCCCTCGAGCACCGCTAGCACACTCCTCAGGTACCAACGTGGATCCGAGCCAGCGAGTGGAATAACCCGAAAATGTTCAATAGCCATAGAACGACAGCAATGACGACAACTCCATTCAGAATCGACTTGATGGACGCCTGCATCGGGATGAAGCGATTGACGAGCCACAGGAGAACACCAACCACTACGAGAATTTCAAGAACTTGAATTAACTGCATGGTTTTTCCACCCTTCTTTGAGTCAATGTCCCGCATCGGCCTGACGTGCAGCCCCGCGTTCGCGAGTCTTTCGGGTCAATAAAACATCGCCACTGGATGTGGTCGCTTCGGGGTGAATAGTTAGATCTACAGCCGGCGTCACCGCCATCTCGATACATTCAGCTAAATCGATCATGGCAGGTGGGGACAGCATCTTCTGAGCAACATAGCTCACATAAGAAAAATGAGGGACTTGAGGGCGAAGGCTGCACGCAACCGAATACGGTCTTCGGTCTGCAAGCTAACTGACGGGAGGACCCAGGTTACTTTTGTGTGGTACGCAGCATCCCGTTCCTCTATTTGTGGTCTGTATTGCTCAGATCAAGGCGTTCTAAGTCCCTATCTTGAAATAGGCAGGATAATATTCCCGATGAGAGCGAGGATCATTCATGAAGGGACTTAAACGTGTCACATTAGCTGCGGCTGCTGGAGTCGTTCTGCTGGCAGGGGCTTTTAGAACAGAGGCTCAGATCAGTGTCAATATCGGAGTTCAGCCTGTATGTCCCTACGGGTACTATGACTACGCTCCTTATAATTGTGCTGCCTACGGATACTATGGGCCTGATTGGTTCAGTGGTGGGTTGTTCATCGGTGCCGGCCCCTGGTTTCACGGTCCTCACGGCTTTTATGGCCACGTGGACAACCGCTACGACCCTCATCGCGGTTATGCCGGACCGATGCCAGCGCGTGGGGAGCAGCCATTCAATCACTTCCATGCAAACGAAGCACGCGACGGGCAAGGCCATGTAGGTAACGCCGGCCATGACGGCGGCGGCGAACACAGCGCCGGAGCTCAGGGGAACCATGGCGGCGGCCACGGCCATTAGAGAGTGGTTTCGTCGTGTAAAGCCAGAAGATAGAACAAAATGGCCGGGACGGCAAGAGGGCCTGGGCGCACAAATGCCTCACTGGCTTTTCCCGGGGAGTCAGTATCCCGCTTGCGACGTTTTTGTACACGAACAGACGCTCCTGCCTGCAGGCGTGACCTCCGCAGACGTAGGACGAGGATTCGGTCGCCGGGTCTACAATGTATTAAGAATTCCACCATTTTAGGTCGAATCGGAACCGGTCGCACGGATCTCACTTGCCCCCGGGGCATGACTCTTGTGGAAGGGTGATGGAGATGGCTGAGGGACGAGAAGGTGCCTTTGACGCTCCCGCGTTTCTGGCTGAAGCTGGGTTGCGACGAAGAATCGTCCAGTTGAAGCCAAAGCAGGCCTTCTACTCGCAAGGGAGCCCCGCGGATTCGATATTCTATCTTCAACGCGGGCGCGCAAAGCTCACGGTTGTTTCGAAAAACGGTAAGGAAGCCATCATCACGTTTCTCTCCACCGGTGACTTCATTGGAGAAGAGTCGCTGGCAACCGTGGGTGGGCGGCATATGACGACCGCCAGCGCCATCACGGCATGTACGGCGCTGGAGATCGAGCGGGAAGAGATGGTCCGGGTGATGTATCAGGAGCAGTCCTTCTCCGACATTTTCCTGAGGTTTCTGCTGGTGCGCAGCATGCGCACCCAGGCCGATCTTATCGATCAGCTTTTCAATTCCAGCGAAAAGCGTCTGGCGAGGGTTCTCTTGTTGCTGGCGGAGTTTGGCAGGCCGGGAGAACCGGAATCTTTGATTCCTGAGATTACGCAGGAAACTCTGGCGGAAATGATCGGCACCACTCGGTCCCGCGTCAGCTTTTTCATGAATCGCTTTCGCAAGCTCGGCTTTATCGAATACAACGGTCGCATCCGGGTTCATAAATCGCTGCTGAATGTGATTCTGCACGACTGAAGCGTCTACGCCAGTGTCTGTGCTCTTCCCGGAGCGGCCCGGGATGAAACAGTACGAGTTGGTTCCTGGGTGAAGGTAAGCGTCGCCCTTGCTGCGGAACTGTCGCCGGGGCTGTCAGGCGCCGGTTCGACGACCCGGGACAGGCATTCTCGCCGGACGCTCCTGAAGTTCGGCGGCCGGGGTGATTGGGTTTTTCCCATCATTCCGGACTGATTCCGTCAATCGTGGCCTTTGCATCTCCCTTTTAACGCTGGCAATGGTTGTCCTCGTCGGCCTTACTGCGTCTTTTCCCTGCTTTCTCATCCAGAAATATTGACACGGATGGTGCGCAGAATATGTTCTCAATAGCTCACAAAAGTCCTGCTGGAGGCAGCGCAGCCTAGCTTAAGAACACGGAGATGAGCAGATTTGACCAGTAATCCGCCTAGAGATACTTAGATAATGCTTTTATTCCCTCTCGCTTTACAGTTCTGAGGTTACTCGAAACGCCGGCGTGATCCCCGCGCTTGCTAGCGCTTTTGCGATTCACAGAAAAATACTACGGAAGAGGTCCTATGTGTTATCAGGCCCTGCCACACAGATTTTTGTCGTGGACGATGAATCTGTCATCGCATCTACCCTTGCCGCCATATTGCAGACCAACGGGTTCTCCACCAGGTTTTTTACCAATCCGCTGGAGGCGTTGACCGCTGCCCGTTCGAAAGCTCCGGATCTACTTATATCGGACGTTACCATGCCAGGAACCTCTGGGATTGACTTTGCGATAAAAATGCGAGAACACCACCCCGAGTGCAGGGTCCTGCTTTTTTCAGGACACCCATCGACCCCGGGGTTAGTGGAAGAAGCCCGTGCTCGGGGTCATGACTTCCATTTACTGTTGAAGCCGGTCTTTCCGGCGGAGTTTCTACTAGAGATAGGGAAAATGGTGAACGCCACGGTTCCGACCCCCTCTCTGTGACACGATGGGTCGGATTCGCCCGGTCGCCAAATCTGATACCCCATCCGTCCCTAGCAGCTTCAACCATTCAACTCCGCAGTCCAGGTTCGTTGAGTAGCACGGTAGTGCGCCACGCGCTCGCCAACTGGCTCGCGGAAGATGAATCTTTGGCCATCGCCAGTAACGACATATTCGGTCTGGTGCCGATTCACCCTCACAGGAGTTAGAAATAGGAACTGCGGTGCACCGGCCTCCAACGTAGCGCTGGCCCTTCACCTCGACCAACGCCAGTTTGCTATCCAGGGTAATAGAGTTGCTTCCCATCCCGTCCCCACAGCGCTTCCAATCTGTCTATCATTTCAACCTCGCCGTCCATTGCGTCCTTGCTTTGGGCACCGCAACGAGATGAATGTGATTCGTCATCAAGCAGTAGCAGATCAGTTCCGCGCCATGTCGCCGAATGCCTTGTTGGAGCAAATCAAGGTAGACCCCGCGTTCCGTGTCAGCCTCCAGAATGAAGCGCCGCGCATTCTCGAGCTGCGCGATGTGGTGAGCAACGCCTAAATCGACAACACGAGCGAATCGCACTAGTTCACGACCTGGGCAGCAACGATTCGGAGGTTATTTTGTCTGTCCTGCATCTCCTGTCCTGCATCTCCCAATCGTTCTTGCCGTTCGTCACCTGCCTCAACTCGCCGCTCGCCGGCTCGTGTCTGAACAGAAATGCACCACCAGCCGGTGATACTCGACCGCGCCAAACCAGTTGCATGCGGTGGCATCGGACGGCTTACTTACTGTATTTGACCCGATAGATGACGCCCGCCCTATCGTCGCTCAGGTACATCGCGCCATCACCACTGAACACAATTCCTACCGGGCGCCCCATAGTTCCTGGCATGTTAATTGGGATCCATCGTGCTTTCTTGCTCTCTGCCGGCGCGAGCCATCCGGTGATGAAATCCTCCGCCCCGCCCTGCGGCTGGCCTTTATCGTCTAGCTTCACGCGCACGACTTTGTAGCCCGTGGGGACCCTGCGGTTCCATGAGCCATGGAAGGCCACGAACATGTTGTTGCGATACTCGGGCGGGAACATAGTGCCCTCATAAAACGCCAGGCCGAGCGGGGCGGAGTGGGCTTGCATCTGGACCTTCGGCTCGATGACTTTTTGGCACCGGCTATCTCCTGGCTTGGTGAACTTGGAGTCGGGAACGCGGTCGCCGTAGCAGTAGGGCCAGCCGGCATCCACGCCCCCCTCGCCCAGGTCGTAGATCGTTTCGGGCGGCAGATCGTCGCCGAGCATGTCTCGGCCATTTACGGTGACCCACACAGTGGCGGTCTTCGGATTCACGGCGAGCCCAACGGCATTACGCAGGCCTTTCGCAAAAATCTTCTGGCCGGTACCGTCGGGACTAAATTCCATCACGGTGGCGCGGCGCGGGTCCTTCTCGATGCAGACGTTGCAGCTTGATCCGGCCGAAACATACATCTTGCCGTTGTGAAATAGAAGGCTGCGCGTGGAGTGGCCTCCTCCGGTTGGCAGATCAGCGATCTTCTCGCGATTGGTCGCGCGCAGGTTGGCCTCATCCCAGTCGTAGCGGCCGACTTTGTCGTTCTCGGCGACGTAGAGCCTGCCTTCGAAGAAGGCGAGGCCGTGGGGCTCATTCAATCCTGTGAGGACTTCGACGACTCTCTCGGCTTTGCCGGTTTGCTTGGGATCGGGCAGTGCGACCACCTTGCCTTCGCCCGATTCGCTCACCAGCAGTACGCCGCCGGGAGTGAAGGTAAGCATGCGCGGGCCGTCCACGTTGGCGAAGACCGTGATGTGGAAGCCATCGGGGGCTTTCAGTTGCTTCAGATCGAAGGGACTTTGGTCGGCGTGACTGAGCGAGGCTAGCAGAAACGGCAGGAGCACAAGCAATCCACGTTTCATGATCACCAGATGATAGTCGGTATTTCATGCTGCCGCTCCTAAGTGTTCTTCGGCCCAATGGTCTCGCCCATTTCTGGATGCAGGCAACGATGATTGCTATAGAGCAGCCGTCCTGCGCCGGTGCGATTCCAGAAACGATTGGTTTTGGATGTTTCGGATGTTTCGGGATGTCTAATTTGGGCAGGTCTGAGGTTTAGCCGTCCCTTCGGGGCTCGATTCGTACATCGTGCTTCCCACACACCCTCTAAAGCCCGTCCTAGTCTGAGCCGTTTACGGCCAAAAGACCGCCTTTTCCAAACCGACGGTCCTGATCAGGCCTTCGCGCGGGCAAGCGCCAGGTCCATCAGGGTCTGGTGGGTTCCGTTGGCTTCAGGACCGATTGCTTCCGAGGCGGGGCGCAGTTGCTCGTAGGTCCCGTCATGCTCCAGCACCCACGCTTCGCGCTGGTCGCGCAGACAGATGTCCAGGATCTCCCAAAGCCGCTGCTTGGGGCCGGCGGTAAAAATCGGCGTGACCACTTCGATGCGTTTGGAGATGTTGCGGAACATCCAATCCGCTGAGCCGATGTAGTATTCGCCGTCGGCAGGATCGTGCGCACCGTTGGCGAAGTAGAAGATGCGCGAGTGTTCCAGGAACCGCCCGATGATCGAACGAATGCGTATGTTCTCTGAGTGGCCGGGCACACCCGGGCGAAGGCAGCAGAAACCGCGAATGATGAGGTCGATGGGTACGCCGGCGTTGGAGGCTTCGCACAAGGCCTCGATCATGTCCGGATCTTCAAGTTGGTTCATCTTGGCGATAATGCGGGCAGGCTTTCCGGCACGTTTATTTTGTATTTCGCGACGGATCAGCTCGAGGAGCCGCGGCCGCATGGTCATCGGAGCGACCAGGATGGCGTTGAACTTGGGCTGATCGGCATGGCCGGTCAGGTAGTGGAAGAGATTAACCACGTCGTCGGTGATGCGATGGTCGCAGGTGAAGAGGCCTACGTCCGCATAGAGCCGCGCGGTTTTCACGTGGTAATTTCCGGTGCCGATGTGCACGTAGCAGCGCAAGCCCCGTGGTTCCTTGCGCACCACCAGCGCGGTCTTGCCGTGTGTCTTGAGGCCGCTGACGCCGAAGGTGACGTGGGCACCCACACGTTCCAGTTCGGCCGCCCAATGGAGATTTCGCTCCTCGTCGAAACGCGCCTTGATCTCCATCACGCAGGCCACTTGCTTGCCGCGTTCGGCGGCGCGTATCAGCGATTTCACGAACGGAGTGTCGTCACCGATGCGGTACGCAGTCATCTTGATCAGGACTGTCTGCGGATCGTCGGCTGCCGCGCTGATGAAGTGCTCGACGCTGGCGTCGAAGCTTTCATAGGGATGATGTACCAGCAGGTCGGCGGTTTTGATGGCGGCGAAGATGGCGCCCTGTCCCTCCGGCAGCGATGCTGGCCATAGAGGGGTCCATTCGGAGTCTCGCAAGGTAGGGAGAGGCAGACCGAGGAGTTCAAACAGAGTGGTGTAGTCCAACTCGCCTTGCAGCTCGTAGACATCGACGGGGGTCAGATCGAAACGCGCACGCAGCATCTCTGTGATGGCCGGGTCCGCGCCGATACAAAACTCCAGCCGCACGACCGGTTCGTAGCGGCGTTGGCGAATCTGTTCCCTGACCGTAGTGCGAAAATCAGTCGCCGGATCATCGTCGAGCTCGACCTCTGCGTCGCGCGTGAGGCGGGCCAGCGTGATGTTAGTGATTTCCATGCCGGTGTAGAGGCCGTGCAGATTGCCGCGAATGACCTCGTACAAAGGAACCAGCAGCTTTTGTCCGGGCTTGAGATCGGCTTCCACCGGAACCCACTGTTTCAGGTTTGAGGGTACTTTCACGCGCGCGAACATCGATTCCTGCCTGGCCACATCCCGCAGGCGGAAGACCAGGGAGGTCGACAGGTTGGAGAGAAAAGGAAAGGGATGGACGGGATCGATGACCAAGGGCGTGAGGGCTGGAGACACTTCGGTTTGGAAATACTTGCTTGCTTCTTCCTGTTGACGCGGGGTGAGTTCGCTCCACGATCGCAGAAAGACTCCGTGCTCGGCGAGACCGGGAATGATGACCTGGCGATAACACTTCGCCTGGCGTTCCAGTGAACCCATCAGCTTCTCGCGGACTTGCAGCAGCAGGGCCTGCTGAGCGTGAGTTGCGCCATGGCGAAGGACAGCTTCGCGCTTCATGAAGAATTCGTCGAGGTTGGAAGTGAAGATGGCGAGGAACTTTGCCCTTTCGAGCAGCGGCGTGCGCTCATCCAGCGCCTGGGCGAGCACGCGCTCGTTGAAGTCGAGCCAGCTCAGATCCCGATCGAGCCAAACCGCCTGCAGCCCAGCGGGCAGCGATGCATTGAGAGCGCCATGATCGCCAATAGACGCCAAAACTGTGGTTGCCATAGGAGTCTTCCCTCGATTGACGTTCAGATTCTACGGCCCGACCCTCTACGGAATTGTGAATGGCAGGTTGCATCTGAGGCGATATTCCTCGGGCCGGCGACGGGTAAGATGGACCTGAGATGGCAGTCCGCAAGATCGTCCATATCGATATGGACGCGTTTTATGCTTCGGTCGAACAGCGGGATGACCCTGGCTTGCGGGGTAAGCCGGTCGTTGTGGCCTGGAAGGGTAACCGCTCAGTCGTCTGCGCTGCCTCGTATGAAGCACGGCGCTTCGGCGTGCGCTCGGCCATGGCGGCGATCCACGCCGAGCGTTTGTGCCCCGAGGCTATCTTCGTCCCTCCGGACTTTACCCGCTACCGCGCTGTCTCCCAAAGCACGCGCGAAATATTCCGGCGTCATACCGACCTGGTCGAGCCGCTTTCGCTCGACGAGGCGTACCTCGACGTGACCGAGAACAAAACCGGATTGCTCACGGCCACTCGAGTGGCTAAAACCATTCGCGAGCAAATCCGTGAAGAGTTACACCTTACCGCGTCTGCCGGCGTCGCCCCCAACAAATTTCTGGCAAAGATCGCCTCCGATTGGCGCAAGCCCGATGGGCTCTTCGTGATTCAGCCCGAAGACCTGGACACCTTTCTTCCCCCGCTACCCATCGGGCGTATTCCCGGGGTGGGCAAGGTCACAGAAAAGAGGCTGTCCACCTTAGGCATTAAAACCGTGGGCGACCTCCGCAGCCTGGAGTTGAACATTCTCGAAGACCACTTTGGACGGTACGGTCAAAGGCTGTACGAACTCACCCGCGGGATTGACGAGAGTGCCGTCGTTTCCGACCGGCCGACAAAGTCCATTTCCGCGGAAGACACCTTCGAAAGCGACGTGCCCCTGGCTGAAACTGAGGCCATTATCCTGCGGCTGGCGGAGAAGGTCTGGGCGGCTTCGCGCAAGGAAGCGCGGGTCGCGCGCACCGTGGTGCTGAAGCTCAAGACCAGCGACTTCAACATACTCACCCGCAGTCATACCCCGATGGTTCCGCCTGCTTCGTTGGAAGAGCTGGCCACCATCGCGCTGGCATTGCGGGAGCGCGTGCACCTGAGCTTGCAGCAGCGCTTTCGCCTGGTCGGCGTTGGCTTGAGTAACTTTCGCGAGAGCGAAGAGCCGCCGGCGCAGGGCGCGCTTTTTGAGTGATTGCCGTCGGTCAAAGACGGCGAAATCTATTGCGGTTCAGCGTAGACGCTTCTGACGAACCCGGAGGCGTTGGTGTTAGGCCAGTCAGGATGTTGCGTTTTCAGTTCAGCGCTGATTTGTTTACCCGCGTCCTCGACCGGCACGCCCTGTTGCTTCAGCGCCAGGGCCCGCGTTTGTATCCCTGCAATCAGCTCCCGCTCCGCACCCACCAACGAACCGTCTCCGGGCGCGCTGTGGTCGGGTAGGATGTGCGCGGCGTTGAGCGCTTCCACTTTGTCCAGGACGGCCAGCCAGGTCGCCGGTGTACCGCCATCGCCAAAAATGTTGGGCATGGTTTTGTTCTGCACCACGTCGCCAGAGACCAAGGTGCGGTCCGGCTCAACAAAGATGAGCTCGTCGCCCTTGGTGTGGGCTCCGCCGAACCAGAGCAGGCGCACCGTAACTCCGCCAAGGTCGACCGTAGCCTCGTGGCTAAACGTGACATCCGGCGGACGCAACACCACGCCTGCCAGCAGCTCTTTGTTCTCTGCCGACCGCCCGCTGAACATATCAATCATTTCCTGCCCGTGCTTCTCCATTTCCTGCTGCTGCACAGCATCCCGGATCAAGATCGTGTTCGCAGGAAACCCGGGCTCACCCGCGGCGTGCTCAGGATGAAAGTGGGTAGTGGTCAGAAAGATCCGGCTGTTATGGGGTGCAAGTTTCGCCGCCACACGTGCGATCGTGGCCCCGTTCTTTGCACCCAGCCCAGTATCGACGACCAGGGTGGCGCGGCTACCGGCCACGATGGCAATGTTAGGAAATCCCATGATCGCCCACACATGATCCGAGATTTTCGTGGTGTTCTCACCCAGCATCGGATCGTGGCTCTGGGCGAATCCAGTTGTGCTGAGTAGTAGGGTCAGGGCCATGAGTTTCGTCAGGGATTTCATGGTGTCCAATATAAGCCGCAAGCGCCAAGCTACAATCACTCGAATGAGAGCAACACCAGGGTTTTGCGCCTGTGTCATTGGACTGCTTGGGGGCCTGCTTGGGGGCCTGCTTGGTTCCACGTCCGTAGTCTTCGCCGCTAACTGCAGCGCACTGAAGCAATTGAAACTTGCAGACACAACCATTACCACAGCCGAACGGGTTACCTCGGGCAGCCTGGAAGGGCCAGAGATCGAGAAGCCCCTGCACGACTTGCCCGTGTTTTGCCGCGTGACCGGAGTGCTTCGCCCCAGCCCGGATTCCGATATCCGTTTTGAGGTGTGGTTGCCGGAGAAGGATTGGAACCACCGCTTTCTTGGCGTGGGCAACGGTGGGTTTGCCGGGTCCATCGGCTACGAGGGCCTTGCCGGCAACCTGGGCCGGGGGTTTGCAACCGCCGGCTCCGATACAGGCCACAAGGGGGGAGCCGAGGATGCGAGCTGGTCATTGAACCACCCGGAAAAGACCAAGGACTTTGGTTGGCGCGCCGTCCACTTGACCGCACTTCGGGCCAAAGACGTGATCAAGGCCTACTACGGCGCCCCCGTGCAGAAGGCTTACTTCGACTCGTGCTCCGACGGAGGCCGCGAGGCCCTGATGGAGGCGCAGCGCTTTCCCGACGACTACGACGGAATCCTCGCCGGTGCGCCCGCGAATGCCTGGACGCGCATGCTCTCTTCCGGGGTCAGCGTTGCCCAGGGCACGATCGGCCCGGAGAACTATATCCCCAGGGAAAAATTGCCCGCGATCCAGCGCGCATCGCTCGCGGCCTGCGACGCTTCAGACGGCGTAAAGGACGGCTTCCTCAGCGACCCGGCGCAGTGCCACTTCGATCCCGATGTGTTGATGTGCAAGGGCGCGGATTCCCCGGATTGCCTCACGGTGCTGCAGGTGCAATCGCTGAAGAGGTACTACGCGGGCGGCGTCAACGATCAGGGTAAGTCTCTTTTTCCGGGATATGTCATGGGCGATGAGGAGGGTTGGAGCGACTGGGTGGTAGGCAAGAGTCCCGGAACAGGCTCCGGGGTGCAGTACGTAAAGAGCTATTTTCGCTACATGGTTACGGGCAATCCGGACTGGAATGTCATGACCGCCGACGTGGATGCATCTTTGCGCGAGGCGATCACGAAAACTGCGGCCGAGCTCAATGCGACCAACAGCGATCTAAGCCGCTTCCGTGCCCGCGGCAGCAAATTGATTCTCTATCACGGGTGGGATGATCCCGCGATCTCACCCTGGAACACGATTGACTACTACCAGACCGTCCAGGACGTGATGGGCGCGAAACAGGCCGATTCATTTGTACGGCTGTACATGGTGCCGGGCATGGAACATTGTGCCGGCGGACCCGGTCCCTCTGCGTTCGGCCAGCTGGGCATCCCCACCACTGGTGGACCGAAGTATGGAGTCTTCGATTCGCTCGTCGATTGGACGGAAAAGGGAGTTACCCCGCAGACAGTGATCGCGACAAAATATGACTCTGACAAGAAGGCTGTGATGACTCGGCCGTTGTGTCCTTACCCGGCGATTGCGAAGTATAAAGGCACAGGAGATACAACCGATGCCGTGAACTTTGCCTGCAGCAAACCTGTGCCGTAGCAAAACCTGAAGGGAAAGTGAATGAGCAAGCCCGTGGCCGCTGGTCTGATCACGACGTTTCTAGCCGGCTTAGCACTGAGCCAAGCGACCGCGCAAACCGTCTCCGGGGCAAGCAAGCCAACGGCGACGCCGGTTAAACACCTGGTGGTCATCTTCGACGAGAACATCTCCTTCGATCACTACTTCGGAACCTACCCGAACGCGCTCAACCGACCCCAGGAGTCCGCTTTCAAGGCCCTTCCCGGAACCCCGAGCGTGAATGGCCTCGTCCCCGTGCTGCTCCAGCGCAACCCCAATTTCCTGAATGTAAAAGTGAATGGGGACTACGCGGTAAACCCCATCCGCCTGGGCCCGAAACAGGCATTCACCGCGGACCAGAGCCACGATTACACCGACGAGCAGCACGCTTTCCACGCCGGCCTGATGGATTCATTTCCGAAATATACCGGTCTCCCTGCTCCGCCGACGCAGAAGTTTCCTGCCGGAAGCAAGGTGGACGCCCCGCCGGAATATGTTCATCAGAACAAAGGATTGGTAATGAGCTATTTCGACGGCAACACCGTAACCGCGCTGTGGAACTACGCCCAGCGATTCGCTTTGAATGATAACTCGTTCGCTTCGACTTTTGGACAATCGACCCAGGGGGCCATCGAGTTGATCTCCGGTCAAACCAATGGGGTGACGGACCAGATCAATGCAGCCGCTGACCTGGTAGATGGCGGCAACGGCACTTATACCGAGGTGGATGATGGGGATCCCATCGGGGACAAGTGCTCCAACACCTCATGGGGTCAACTGCGCTACACCGGAAATAACATCGGGCAGATGCTGAGTAAGCAAGGCGTGAGCTGGGGATGGTTTGAAGCGGGTTTTGATCTAACCAAAACCAACCCGAATGGCACTGTAGGCTGCCTACGTAGTACCTACTCGAAGATCACCCAGATCTCTCCCGTGGACTATATTCCGCACCACGAGCCATTCCAGTACTACACCCCCACGGCAAACCTGCTGCACACCCGGCCCTCGTCGGTGCGGATGATCGGCCAAGAGGGCGATGCGGCGAATCACCAATACGACACCGACGATTTCTTCGCTGCGGTGAAGGCGGGCAATTTTCCCGCCGTCAGCTTCCTCAAGCCTCCTGCCTATCAGGATGCTCATGCCGCTTATTCCGATCCTCTGGACGAGCAGACGTGGCTGGTGACCTTCATCAACTTCCTGGAACGCCGGCCGGAGTGGAAGAACACCGCGATCATCGTGGCCTACGACGATTCCGATGGTTGGTATGACCACCAGATGGGACCGATCATGAACCAGTCCACCAGCAAGGCGGATGGGTTAACGGGTCCTGGGGAGTGCGGCGATGGTGCGACTGCGCTCGGCGGACCCGCCGTGGCCCATGCCCAGGGCCGATGCGGCTATGGGCCGCGGTTGCCCTTGTTAGTCATTTCTCCCTTTGCGCGGCGCAACTTTGTCGACCATAGCTTGACCGATCAGACTTCTGTTTTGCGCTTCATCGAGGACAACTGGTTGCATGGGGAGCGGGTCGGCAGCGGCTCCTTCGATGCCATCGCCGGTTCCATCAACGCTATGTTCGATTTCTCCCGTCCGGATGCGCGGCCTCTCATACTGGATAAGTCGACCGGCCAGGTCCTCCAGCCCCGACCGAAGCAGTGATCGGGCCCCTTCACTGCGGTGTGGCGGGAAGATCGGAGCTCCACATATCCGTGACACATTTCCAGGTGCCGTCTGCTTGCTTCTTCCAGATCTCCAGCGTTGGACAGGCGATGGGGTTTCCTTTCACCAATAGATTGCACTATGCTTTCGATGCCGAGTCCTCACGCCCGGCGCGGAGCGTTCATGATCCTGAAGATCGGCCTGATCGTTACCCTCGCAATTGTGGTCGTCATCACTGCGATTGTTCTGTTCGCTGACACCAAACCCAACGTCATCCAGGTGACTCGTTCGATCACGATTCAAGCGCCCGCGGAAAAGATCTTTCCCCTCATCGACGACTTTCACCATTGGCCTGGCTGGGCGCCCCAGGATAAAGAAGACCCAACCATGAAAAGACTCTACAGCGGCGAGGAGAGCGGCGCCGGCGCCATTTCCGATTGGCAGGGTACGGGCAACGCGGGCAAGGGCCGCATGACCATCACGGAATCAGCTGCCCCAAACAAGGTGGTCGTCAAGGTGGATTTCGTCAGGCCATTCGTTGCCCATAACATCAACGAATTCATCCTCGAGCCGGGTACGGAGCCAACCGAGCCCGGTACCTCCACAAAAGTGACCTGGACGATGCGCGGACCGAATATGTTTTTCATGAAGCTTCTGGGAGTCTTTGTGAACATGGACCGCATGCTGGGAAAACATTTCGAGGCGGGCCTTCAGAATCTTAAGATCGTGTCAGAGAGTTAGTTCCAACTTGAGGTGCGACGTGACCGAAACGAATCAATACACTTACGAAACCCGCCTGAATGTTCTCTACAAACCGCTGGAAGTTATCGATGCCAAGGCTCTTGCCCTTATTCCCGCTACATCTCTTTGAGATTAATAAGCCACGCAATACTATTTGCAACATAGGTATCCGACGTCTATATTGATGGTCATGGCAAAGGACCCTGAACGTCGAGACCTATTCTCTGGTGCTTTGGACCTGATGATCCTGCATTCTCTTCGGCTGAAACCGATGCATGGGTATGCGTTGGTCAAGCACATCAAGAAAGCTTCGGACGACCTGCTGCAGATCGAGGAGGGTTCCCTTTACCCGGCACTCCAGCGGCTGTTGAAAGAGGGACTGCTGAAATCAGAAGAGGGGATTTCGGCAAAAGGCCGTCCGACTCGTATTTATAGATTGACGAATTCGGGCGCCCGACACTTGGAACGAGAAGTGGCGAGCTTCGAGAAGATGTTCACCGGGATCACGCTCGTGCTCGCTGTCGCCAAGGTTTAGGAGAGGTTCGTCATGTCGTGGTTAATCCAACTCTTTTCCCGCCGTCGCCGCTATGACGACCTTACAGTCTCCATCAACGAACACCTCGCCGAAAAGGCGGAAGAGCTCATGGACGGCGGCATGCCGCGCGTGGAGGCAGAGCAAACTGCGCGCCGCGAGTTTGGCAACCTCGGCCTGATTGAGCAGCGCAGCCACGAAGTGTGGCAATGGCCTACGGTGGAAAGCCTCCTTGCAGACGTCCGGTTCTCGCTGCGTCAACTGATCAAGTCTCCCGGCTTCACGGTCACCGCCGTTGCCACGCTCGCGCTCGGCATCGCCGTCAACGCCACCATGTTCAGCCTGGTCAGTGCGTTCTTGCTGCCCCATCTTCCAGGCCGGGATCTGCAAAGTATGGTTGTCGTCTCCTCCGTCAATCCAGACGCATCTTTTCAGCCAGACACCAATCCTGTCTCTCCGCCCAACTACTTGGCGTGGGGAAAAGACACGCGCGTCTTCTCTGCGGTTACAGCTGCGAACGAATATCTCACCGGCAGCTTGTCGGGATCGGCGCAACCACCGGAAGCGATTTCATATACGGCCGTTTCGGCAAACTATTTCTCAGTCTTCGGCGTCTCTCCGCAATTCGGCCGAGCGTTCGTCGCAGGCGAGGATAAGCAAGGGCACGACCATGTCCTCATCCTCAGTCACGGCCTTTGGGAGCGCCGTTTCAGTTCGGATCCTTCGATCGTTGGACGGTCCATCCGCTTGAACCGCGAGGACTACGTGGTGGTCGGTGTGATGCCGGCAGATTTCCGCCTTCTTGGTCTTGGATTCCCGCCTCAACTCTGGACGCCGCTTGCGCTGACTGCGGCGGACGTGACACCCAGCGGCCGCAAGAATCGCTATCTGTACATGTTTGCAAGGCTGGCGCCCGGCATCACACTCGAGCAGGCGCGTGAGCAGACCAACATTCTCGCGCAACAGGCTCAGCAGGATTTTCCGCGCACCGAGAGCCGCTGGGGCGTTTCTGTGAGGACTTTGCCGGATTTTCTCATTCACAACTTTGGCATCGGCACGGCCCTCGCGGTGATCATGACCGTGGTGGGCTTTGTGCTGCTCATTGCATGCGCGAATGTCGCGGGCCTGCTGCTGACGCGCGCGGTTGGACGCCAGAAGGAACTTGCGGTTCGCATGTCGCTGGGAGCAAGCCGTGTCAGACTGGTGCGCCAACTGGTGACGGAAGGGCTGGTTATCGCGCTGCTAGGCGGCGGCGTTGGCCTGTTTCTCACTTACATTGGAATTCGTCTCGTTCGCGCCGGTTTGAGCTTTAACGAGGCGATCAGCGCTGTTCCGATCCATCTCGACAGCAACGTGCTGCTCTTTGCGGCGCTGGTCTCGCTGGTTTCGGCCATCGTGTCAAGCGTGGCGCCTGCGCTCAAGGCGTCTCGCACAGCAATCAATACGGATTTGAAGAGCGAATCTCGTGGCGGCACCTCGGGCCACGCGCACAATCGGCTGCGTGTCGTGCTGGTCGGCGCGGAAATCGCCATCGCGTTGTTTCTCCTCATCGGGACCTGCCTGTTGATCCGCGGAGTCTATATTCTCGATCACCAGGAGCTCGGATTTATCCACGATCACCTTCTGACTGCGGGCGTGGTGCTCGATAAGGCGCGATATGCCGATTCGTCCAAACAGAACCAATTCGCTCGCAGTCTTGTCGCGCAGCTGCAACAATTACCCGGTGTCGAAGGTGCGGCTCTTGCCTCCAACCTTCCGGCGTCTGGCTTCGCAAGCGTTCCGATTCACATCAAGGGTCAACAGGAATCGCGCTCGAACGAGCGGCACACAGCCGCAGATGTGGTGGTGACTTCGGACTATTTCCAGGTCGTAGGCATTTCGCTGCTGAGCGGCCGTGCCTTCGCTGATCGCGACGATGCTACTGCGCCCCGAGTTGTGCTCGTTAACCAGGAGTTCGTCCATAAGTATTTTCAGAACCACGATCCTGTTGGAAAGCAGATCCAAGTCGACATTGCCGACGCACCGTCCGCATGGAGCGAAATCGTCGGCGTCGTCGATAACGTCAAAAGCTTTTCCCTGGATCCACGCAATGAACCGCAGGTCTATGAGTTCTATGTTCAGCGCCCGGTCGCTTCATTTTCCGTAATGCTTCGATCGGCCGTGGACCCGACAACTCTCACTCCTGCTCTGCGGCAAGTCGTTGCACAGCTCGACTCCGAACTCCCACTACTTCGGGTGATGAGCATGGACGGCGTGATTGAAGCTCAAAAGGGCGGCAATCCTCTGTTTTCGCGGCTGCTTGCCACGTTTGCGATGCTCGCACTTATCCTCTCTGCCATCGGAATCTACGGGCTCATCGCGTATTCTGTGGGCCAGCGAACCCATGAGATTGGCATTCGCCTGGCTCTAGGTGCGAAGCCGTCGGACATCTCGCGCATGATTTTGAGACAAGCCTTCAAAGTCGCAGCTGTGGGTTTGGCAATCGGTTTCACGATCGCGCTACCGTTGCCGAAAGTCTTCGACTCGATCTTCCAGGGCCCGGTTCACTTCGGCGCGCCCGTAATATATCCGATCGTCCTCGCGGTCATGCTCATCGTTGTCTTTTGCGCAACGTTGGGCCCAGCGCACCTCGCCACGCGGGTGGACGCCACTACAGCACTCCGCAACGAATAAATTGGCACACCCGGATTGATTCTCGCAAAATAAAGCAATGGCGGCTCCCGCGTCAACTCGAACCTGTTCTACTCGTAGGACAGAAGAAAGAGGCAGCCATGGCAAAGACCGGGACAAGTATCACACGCAGAGCTTTATTAAAAAACGCCGCACTGCCTGCAGCAGGCGCTGTTCTGCTTCCTCATACGGGTTGGGCCCAGAAACCCGGAGGTACGCACCCGGGTTCTGCAGAGTCACTCTTTCATCTGCCAGTCCTCTCGCAACCTGATCTGGTATTTGCCTTTGCCGGGAACGTCGAGACTGACCGCTACAACTTGTCACGAGCAGGCAGTGCGTGGACCGGGAGCGGCCGCGCCGCCGGGGTGCGTGTCGACCTTCTTCCAGGGGCACAGCAGTCGGAGGTCTCGCTGGAATCTCCCACTCTCCCCGTGCAACGGATTCACCTTCGCTGGAAGGTTCGGTTTCCTGCTGACGTTCTTGCTCTTGGCGACGCTTGGGAGAGAAGCTATGGCGATCTTGAGTGGCGGCCATTGCAGGCGGAACGAGCGCTGCCCTGGTACACGATGCTCCACTCGAAAGAACAGACCGTCGGTACGGGCGTCAAGACGGGAGCCGCATCCTTTGCCTTCTGGCAGGTGGACCCCTCCGGGATATCGCTCTGGCTCGACATACGAAATGGGGGCAACGGCGTGCAACTGGGCGACCGTAAACTGCAAATGGCTACCATCGTGACACACATCGGTGCTTGGGGAGAAAGCGCCTTCACTGCCACCCAGCGCTTGTGCCGTGCGATGACCGAGGGAACGAAGATCGCTCGCAAACGGGGTGTCACTTCCATTGATGTGATTTACGGAAGCAATGACTGGTATTACGCCTACGGTAAAAATACGCCGGACGGAATTCTGCGCGATGCAGACCTGGTAAGGTCTCTCGCGCCGGCAACAGGGGACAAGCCGTTCACCGTCATCGACGATGGATATCAGGATCGATCTCGCTTCCCGAGCATGCAAAAACTGGCCACAGAGATCCGCAGTCGTCAGGTCATCCCTGGGATCTGGATCCGGCCTCTACAGGCTCCGGCGAACACCGACAGCGCGCTCCTCCTACCGCCCGCCCGCTGGAATGGGCCCGCCGGCAAGCAGGCCCCTCCGGCATACGATCCGACAATTCCAGAGGCACTGGAAGCCGTCGCGGCGGTTGCAACGGAAGCATGCGCATGGGGCTTTGACCTGATCAAGCATGACTACACCACCTTCGAGCTGCTGGGCCAGTGGGGTAGTCAAATGGGAGCTTCCCCGACCCAGGGGAATTGGCATTTCAACGATCGCGCGCTCACCAACCCTGAGATCGTAACCGCGATGTATCGGCGTCTCCGCGCAAGCTGCGGAGA
The DNA here is from genome assembly GCA_049693715.1 of Acidobacteriaceae bacterium. Taxonomy (GTDB): domain Bacteria; phylum Acidobacteriota; class Terriglobia; order Terriglobales; family Acidobacteriaceae; genus PALSA-350. The sequence continues at coordinate 25,782 of JBAVQC010000445.1, forward strand.
AGAGCGCGTCATCCTTGGCTGTAACACGGTCGGCCACCTGTCGGTTGGAATTTTCGATGCCTCCCGTACCGGGGACGACGTCAGCGGGAAGGAGTGGGAGAGGACCCGCCGCATCGGCGTCAACACACTCGCTTTTCGTATGCCGCAGCACAAGACGTTCTACTCGCTCGATGCCGACTGTGTCCCCCTTACCCCAGACGTGCCCTGGTCCATGAGCCGGCAATGGCTGGAAGCCGTGGCAAAGAGCGGCAGTGTACTCCTGGTCTCACCCGACCCCAGGGCGATCGGCAAAGAACAGCAAAACGCACTGCGCGAGGCCTTTGAAACCTGCGTTCATAGGCCCAGCAGTGAACCTCTGGATTGGATAGAAACCCGTACGCCGCATGCCTGGCGCTCTTCAGTTAGACCGTACACCTACGACTGGACATTGGAAGAAGGAGAGAGTCCATTTCCTATCGGAATACAGCGCGGACCTGATTAAAATTCAGCATATGGGTATGGAAGAAATCGTGGTCGGTGCCGGAGAGCCAGCTCTTTTAGGAGGATAACGAATGCAATTCGGCCCCATCACCCTCGGGATCATAGGAATACTGGGAATCGTCAGCGGGGCCACCGGCTGCCACTCATCCGCACCAGCCGCGGCCTCACCTGCATTTTCTTCCTTGGAACAAGCCGACAAATACCAGTGGCTCGAAGACGTCGCAGCCGCGCGTTCCATGACCTGGGTGACGGAGCAAAACGCCCGCACCGCCAAGGCACTGGAAAGCGACCCTCGCTTCGGCCGCCTCAAGGATGACGCCCTCAAGATATACGAGTCCCCCGAACATCTGGCGATCCCCGAATTGAAAGAAGGAACAATCTACAACACCTGGCAAGACGCGCAGCACGTGCGCGGCATCCTGCGCCGCACTAGCCTGTCCGGCTATCTGAGCCCCAACCCACACTGGGAAACCGTCCTCGACTACGACGCACTCGCCAAACAAGACAAGCAGGAGTGGGTGGCAAACGGTCTGAACTGCCTCTACCCCGGCAACACCCTCTGCCTGGTATCGCTTTCTGCCGGCGGCGAAGACGCTGAAACCTTGCGCGAATTCAACCTCAAGAGCGGCAAGTTCGTCGAGCGTGGCTTTGTGTCGCCGCACTCCAAACAAGACGTGAGTTGGCTCAACCAGGACGCCCTCCTCGTCGCCCGCGACTGGGGAGCCGGCACCATGACGAAATCGGGCTATCCCTTTGTCGTGAAGCTCTGGAAACGTGGCCAGCCGCTCGATCAGGCAAAAGAAATTTTCCGCGGCACCGAGAACAGCATAGGTGTCCAGCCAGAAACCCTGAACGACCACCAGGGGCACCACGTCACCTTAATGAATGCAGATGTCAGCACGTTCGAGAGCGCCCATTTCCTGTGGACACCGGCGGCGACAACCAGGCTGGCCTTACCCGCCAAGGTCGACGTAGAAGGATTGCTCGACAACCAGCTCATCATCCAGCTGAACCAGGACTGGAAGCCCGACGGTCTCGATAAAACATTCCCGCAGGGATCCGTGGTGTCCTTAAACCTCGACGCAGTGAAACAGGACCCTGCACATTTAAAACCCTCCTCGATCTTCACCCCAAGCGCAATCGAATTCGCGCAGGAGGTGCAAACCACCAGGGAACACCTGGTGCTCACCACCCTCGAGCATGTCCAGGGGCGGGCATACATCTACACCCTAAGCAAGGCGGGCGAATGGACGCGAAAGAAACTCGATCTGCCCGACAACCAAACGGTGGATATCCTACCCTCTGACGGCGCCGACGACCGCTTCTTCCTCGAAGTCCAGGGATTTCTCTCCCCCACTTCCCTGCTCCTCGGCGATCCCGCCACCACTTCGCTGCAGAACGCGAGGTCGCTCAAGGCCCAATTCGATGCGTCGCACGATGTGGTCGAGCAACTCGAAGCCAAGTCCAAAGACGGCACCATGGTGCCTTACTTTGTCGTGCGTCCGAAGGACCTGAAATACGACGGCACGAATCCGACCTTGTTGACTGCGTACGGCGGTTTTCAGGTCGCCAACACCCCCGCTTACAGCGGCATCATCGGCAAACTATGGCTGGAGCGCGGCGGCGTCTACGTGCTGGCAAACATCCGCGGCGGCGGAGAATTTGGCCCCGCCTGGCATGAGGCAGGACTCAAGACAAAACGGCAACGGATCTACGATGACTTCGCTGCAGTTGGACAAGACCTCGTAACCCGGGAAATCACCTCACCGCACAGACTCGGCATCACCGGCGACTCCAACGGCGGACTATTGATGGGGGTGGAGTTTACCCAGCATCCAGAGATGTGGAATGCGGTCATCATTGGAGTGCCGCTGTTGGATATGCTGCGCTACGAGCAGATCGCAGCCGGTTCCTCCTGGGTAGGGGAGTATGGGTCGGTTTCCGTTCCCGAGGAGCGGACATTCCTGGCATCGATCTCTCCCTACAACCAACTCCGGCGGGACGTCCATTATCCCGAGCCCTTGATTTTTACCACCACCAAAGACGACCGCGTCGGGCCCGTACACGCCAGAAAATTTGCCGCGCGGCTGGAGGAGTTTCACAAACCGTTCTTCTACTACGAGATCGTTGAAGGCGGACACAACTTCGGAGCGAACCTGAAAGAATCCGCAGAGACCAAGGCAGTGGACTACATCTATCTGACCCGTAAGTTGATGGACTAAGTCAACTCAGAGCTGTGGGACTTAGCGGATCACATTTAGATTGACCGATTTTGTAAACATCCCTGAGCTATTTCCATTATCCCTGTAACGAAATGAACCTTGGCTTCACATACTGTCATCACGAGGAGTCAGCATGCGAACAACGTGGATAGTAGCCATAGGTATCATCTCCGGCCTGACAAGCCTATCGCACGCGCAACAGGCCACACAGGGGACTAACCAGGCGACGACCGCAAACAGTACCCAGTCTGCGGACGAGGCGCAGCTGACGTGGCGCAGAGCCTTGGTGCAACGAAAGGTCCCGGCGACCGGCTGCTTCAAAGCCGCGTATCCCTCGCAGGAATGGGTATCAATACCCTGCGCACCGTTGCCCGCCAGAATCACACCGCAGCCTATGCCAAAGAAATTGAGAGACCAACAGAAGATCTCACCAAAGGCGCCTAGAGGTGCCGATGCAGGCAACGGAGACGACTTCCTTGCCATAGCGACTGCAGGGACTATCGTCTCGGCAAGAGGATATTTTTCCAACGTAAACACGACCGGAGAAATAAACGTCTCCTCCGGGGGCGTGACAAGCCGCAACAGTCAGTTCTCACTGCAAATCAACTCCAACTTTTTCAAGGCTGCGGCATGCAGTGGTTCGACTACGGGCGAATGCTTGGGCTGGGAGCAATTCATCCTCTCGAATGATCCCGGCAGCCCTCCCGGGTACTTGTGGATTCAAGAGTGGCTCCTGGACTATGGCACATCTTGCCCCTCGGGATGGGGACTCTCCGGTTCAGGCCCTGATTGTATCTACAACGCCCAAGGGGCTTGCCCACCCGTCATCAGCAATATTCAAAGTCTGGCTTCCGTTTGGATGGAGGCAGCCACGAGTGCCGGAGGCAACGATACGGTCTACCTTGGCTGGACCGATCAGGTCCCACAAGTGATGGCCTATAGTCAGGACAGCAAGTTGGAGCTCGCGGCCAATTGGACCCAGTCCGAATTCAATGTCCTCGGCGATTTAACCCTCCATCAAGCAAAATTTAATCCGAACACCTCGATCATCGTCTATCAGGACCTGACATTTGCTAATAATCCTGCCAAAAATCCGTTAACTGCCGGCGAAGGCGGCACCTCAGGCGAGACCAACAACCTTGATTTGGTCACTCCTGCTTGCGTGCAAGGATCGCTCTTACATTTCGAAGAAACTAATTTGCGGCATGAGCCCCTCACTTGCCCAAGCCTCTGCGATGACGACAAAAAGCTGGTTGCGTTCGATCAAGCACAGATTGCTAAATCACAGGCGGAGCTGACCGGTCCGACTTGTCGCGGGCCTGCTAGGTTCGAGTGCACTCAGACCATCAAAAATGAACAAACGATGCTCAGTGCTGCTATTGCTCAAGAAAAGAAGGACTGTGCGCCCTAAAAAGGGTTCCCGGCATTAGATTCTGGAGGAAAGCCCCTTAACGGCCGCTGAATTCGTCGCTGACTTTCGGATGCCCACAATCCACTCCGAAGCTGAGGGTCGCTTGCCTGGATGATGTTCTTAGTTTGTGGGCAGTGCCCCCTGGGCAGGCGCTGCTGCCGGCTGGGTTGCTTTCGGTTCGGTTGGATGAGCCGCCGCGGGCACCGCCAAAGGGGCGACCGCGGCAGACTGCGACGGCTCCGGAGTTACCGGCAGGATCGCCGTATTCACCACCGAGGGGTCATCCCGCAACTTCAGATAGAGAGTCCCATTCGGGCGCGGGACATTCAGGTTCGTGTCGCCAAAGCCTTCCGGCACCGTGACTGCATTAGCCAACTGAGCGTCCGTACCCACTTGCTGCAGCAGGAACAGATCCGTTCCCACCAGCGTGCACAGGGGGGCGCCCTCGGCGCACTTGAGCTCTTTCAATTGCGGCACCCGGACCAGGGTTGCCAAAGGCTGCCAGTCCCCGGCTACACCGGAGGAGTTCACCGGGCGAAACCGCAGCGGACCGAACGCCGATCCCCCGAAAGCCTTGCCGGGATCCAGGGTCACCAGCGCCGTCTTCGTATCCTCAAGAACAATGCCCCCTTCGCCTACGCGCAGCGTGGTGGAAAAGCTGTTGTCAGCACTCGCCACTTCGATCTTCTGATCTCGCGGAAACGATTCCGGCGCCTGGACAAAGAAAGTGAGCGTCGCGTGCTCGGGAAGTTCATCCTGGCTGGCAAGTTGCACCGCCGAAGCCGGACCATCGGCATGCACGCTCTTGTTGATCAGCTTCACGCTGGGCCGGGCCGCCTGCACCGCTGCGTCCAGATCCAGCACCCGGCCGTCCTTCAGTGTGACCTTGGCCACAAGCTTGTCGTCCTGCTTGAAGGAGGTGGAGTCCGGCCCCTTGAGCAGCAAAGAGTCTTCGCTTCCGTTGTGGGTGAGCGGAGCCGCGGGAGAAAAGGACGCATCGCCGATGGTCATGCTTGCCACCTCATCCAGGCGTGTGCCCTTCAGCACCCCCGTATGATCGCCCGCATAAACCACCAGGCTGCCCAGGTGCCCGGCCTCTGCATAGGTATGCAGCGGCACCTGGTCCGGCTTTTCCAGGCCCACTTGCTTCACCGCCAGGTTGACCGTGCCGGCTTGCTCGCCATCGAGCGGCATGTCGACCTCGATCTCATTTGGCTTAACCGTCTTCCACGTCGCATCCAGAGTCTGGCCTTCCCCGTCTTTCAGGGTCACTCCGTCTACGCACGCAACCTCAGCAGCGTCGAGGTGCACCGTGTCCTTGCGGCCAACGATCAATGCATGTTGGTCCGCGGAAGCCAATGTCCACTGTTCCGGGTGAGCGTTGGCCAGGTGAAAGGCCGGGCCTTCAAAAGGATCAAAACCCCAATATCCGTGCAGGGTCCCGATCGCGCCTGGGGGAAGCTTCTGAGCCTCCAACGCCTGTGCATCGACCACAAACCCACCCCGCTGGGCGTCTGGTTTTGCCGGGAGATCGACGCTTTGTCCGGCCTTGTTTTGCACCCGCAGAACGAAATCATGGGCATAGCCGGTGGCAAACACATAGGGCGCGCCCACCACGGGCAGCAGCAATGGCTTGGTCTGGGCACACAACGTGCCCTTGGCGTCGACCGCATGCAACACCGGCAACTCCGGCCCTTTCACCGCGGGAAGCCCGATCACCAACACCGACTGCGGTTTGTGAAACGACGGCGGATTATTCAGCTTCAGCGCGAGCGTATCGTCCTTCGGCATCGCGAGCGCAGGCAGGTACTGAAACTCGGCAGTGTGGAAGCTGTCGAGGATCTTTGCCATATCGATCACTGTGCCCACATACACGCTGTAGTAACCGCTGCCCAGCTGTTGGGTGTACGAGACCTGCGACAGGACGTCGCCGGCCGAGCCTCCCGTCGCCGCCTGCACAAGGCTTTGGCTGCGGCCATTATCGAGGACCAGGCTATCGGGGTTCTGCACCAGGCAAGGCGCCTGTTGTTCCGTCGCTTTGTCGAAGCACTGCTGATCGACCTTGATATTGAGGCTGCGCGCCAACAGCTTGGTTTTGTCTTCCAACGCCTTGGGATCACCGGTGTCTACCGTCTTCACCGAAGCCAGGTAGGTATCGAGCCGGGCTCGATCGAGGCTTGCCTGGTGCAGGTCCTGCGATGCGCGCACGAAGGCGCCGGGCCGGCCCCGCACGGCATTGCGCAGGGTGCTGAAGTCTCCACCGGTCTCGGGAGCAAGAAACAGCAACGCCTGCTCCGCTCCTTCCGGAACGGTTACGTAGAGCCCCTCCTGACGAATCTTCTTATTCCAGGTTTCGGCCTTGGTAAACCAATTCTCCGGAGGCGGGTTCACCGACCCCCGCAGAAACGCGACCACCAATACGTAGCGTGCGCCTTCTTTTTCCGGAAGATCGGGATGAATCCACAAGCGGTCTCCAGCGGCAAGGTTAGCCACCGTGCCAATGGGCAAAGTCTTTCCCGCGCGCGTGACCTTCGCCTGGATCCGGGGCCCGTCCAAATCGAACGCCGGGCCGCCATCCGCGTGTGCCAGCCGAACCGCAAATATCAGGAGGAGACACCAAAGTAACCGAGACATGCGCATGCTCTGATTATAGAAAGTTTTAACCCCATTTAAGAGACGCGAATGGCTTAAGTCTGGCCTCCGGTAGCTTGTTCCACTTTAGTAACGCCTTTGGCCACAGAGGCTCAACCCGCACGAGGAGAACAGGTTACGCGTATTTGTCAAAGCTAAAATTGAAATAACGGCAGGGTCTGCAGGTGAACACCCGGGAGGGCGAGTCCCGGGTTGTCTCTACCATCGTGGCGCCCTACTGCTTGACTGCGATCGCGGAGATTTCAATCTTTGCTCCACCGATCAATCCTGCCACCTGGACGGTGGCTCTCGCCGGCTTGGGGTCCGGCATGAGCGCCTTGTAGACCTCATTCATCTTGGGCACGTCATCGAGACTGGTAACGAAAACAGTTACAGAAACGATGTCGGTCATTTTGAAGCCCGCCGCGTCCACAACCTTTTTGATCGCGGCGATGGTGCTGGTGGTCTCCGTACCAATGTCACCGCTCAACTTGCCCGCTGCGTCTCGCCCTTGCTGGCCGGCGACATAAAGCGTATTGCCGGCGATGTATCCTCCGCTGAAGGGCATGCCCTGCTTGAAGTCAACCGCCTTGTTTTGGGCAAAGGCGCTGCCGGTCGTAAACGCAGCCGTCAATGCGGCCATCAAAAACACTCGCTTAGCCACTGCTGAATATCGCATGCTCATCGTTCGCTCTCCTGTGAGTGGATGCCCAATTCCCTCTCTTCTTATAAACCAGTCATCCACATTGCGCGATGAGTTTCTGTCTACGGTAGCGGAGCCGGAGGAAGACCCAACATGAAACTTGCTCGCTCGCCGCCAATCTTTGTGGCCCGCTCATCCTCTTCCAGGGCGGTCCCGGAAAAACGCCGATAGTGAGGCTGGCTCCCGGCTTCGACGAATTCCACGGAAAGCGGCCGATCGGGAATACGCGCCCCGAACCAGTGCGGATCCTCCCGCTGGGTCCAGGTAACGAGCGCCAGCACGGCGCCACCCGGATACGCCGGAGCGGCACGGTGAGCCTCTACCGCATCCATGGCTTCATCGTTGCCGTACAGAGTGGCCATGGTGTGGTTCTTAGGATCCACATACATGGTGATGGCGCCCCAGACCAACGGCTGATGCGGCAGATCGGTCGCATCCGACACCGCGGCTGAGGCGTTGTTGACCACTTCTACCCCGGTGACCTTAGCCGCCGTCATGGGCATGGTGTAGACGTGGTCATTGCCCCCTAGTGGCTGGTGACAACCGGTGCACTCGTTCACGAAGTGGGCGTTCTGGCCATAGGGCTTCATATCGAGGCCACGCCAGCGGCCCCAACCCCAGCCCTCGGTATCCTTGTAGTCGCCGGCGTTCTTCACCATCAGCTCCACCTGGATAAACTTGCCCGGGTGCACCAGTCCATCCGGCCCCGCCACCTGCTGCCAGGCAATCTTGGCGAAACGCGCTCCGTCCGGCCAGGGTGAGATATCGCCTGTTTGGGAGGCCTTGATCGCGGCTATATTTCCCAGGATGAAGCGAAAGGTACCGTTGTCCCCGCGATCGGTCATGCTCAATGGCTTCCAGCTTTCGAAGGTAGGATCAAACGCCATGCCATTGAGTTCCGGCGGGACCTTTGTCAGTGGGACCCGCGTGGTGCTCTGTGCCTGGTCAGCCTGTGTGGCGCTGGGTTGCAGTGCGGGAGTCCACGGCGCAAGGTAGGTCTTGAGGGTGTTCATCTCTTGTGGCGTCACCCGCGCCTCCGGATGCAGCCTAAGAAATTGTGGCAGCGGCATAGCGCCGAGCTGGACCATGTTCACCGCTTCATACAGCGTGGCCTTCTGCGCAGCGGCCGGCTTGGCGCCCAGGGTGGAGAAATTAAGGTGATCGCGCGCGGTAAGAATGTCGTGTCGCACCAGCCAGTATCCGGGCACGATCTGATCAAACCAGGAGAGGCGCCGCTGGTCGGAGTGGCAGCTATAGCAGTTCTTCACCAGCACCTGCTTAACCTCCCGCGGGACCTGGATCTCAGCGGTCGCGGGCCTGGCTGGGATGCCCGGGCGAAATATCTGCAGGACCGCAAAGAGCGCCAACGCCACCACGATCAGCCTGCCAACAATCCTCATTCCCGGGTCGCCTCTCCATTCATGTTCAAGCATTGGATACACGCCCGCCGGCTAAAGTTCTACGGACCTTTCGTGGATATGTTTTCGGTTCTCACCCCCCCGCACACCGTCACGGTTGCGCATAATAGCCGGTGCGCGTCCGCGCGACAACCCCTGGCTTCGCAACCTTAACCTCCAGGGAGTGATACTCATTCGGCCGGTCAGCCCGGCCCGCCTGAAATGACAATACATAAAACGGACTGGCATCCGATGCGCCCTTCGCGATTTCGTCAGCGATGGCGCCGGGCAGATCGTTACTTCGATTGAAGACCCGCCCCCCCGTCTGCACCGCTAGCACCTGCAGCGAAAGCGTCGGCGGGTACGCCTGGTTGGGCGACTTAACCCCCGTCAGGAACTGCTGATAGTTGTAGAACTGATTTGTGCTGCTTCCGGCGACCCCGCGCGTCTCGACGTTGTAGACGATGATGTGGTCCTGTCTTAACAGTGTCGACAATCCTACGATCGCGTGAAAGATGTGCTGCTGGTCCTGCGAGGTTAAGTCCGTGGCGGCACTGGAGAGCAACGGCCACCCCGGACTGATCCAGACCATAAGCTTTCTTCCCGGCTTGCCGGCCTCATAGCTCGCCAGGGAGTCAAGCGCCTTCGTCGACATGTCGAACCGCTCGGCAACTCCGTAGATACCCTGAGATCGATTGACGGTGCGCAGGCCGATCGTATAACGATCGACAACGGCCGCGAGTGCATTGCCGTCGGTTGACGCCTTGCTCCGCATCTGGGTTGGGCTGTCGGAAACCAGGACCAGAGACACCGGCGTTGCCAGCTTGCCGCCATTCATCTGGAGAAACTTCTTGATCCCTTCCCGTTCGATCTCCGCCTTCATCGGATCGGCGTTGATGGCGTCGATGACCACGACAATCTCAATGTAAGGTGCGGGAGTGCCCGCTGCCACATCCACGGCCCGGAAAGAAGTGAGCCCCTGTGGTTGTTTATTGTCCAGAAGCGTAAAGTCCTGCTGCTGCAACCCGCGCACCGGTGCACCAGCCTTGTCGGTGACCACTACATCGAGGGTAAGATTCTGGTCACTTCCGTTCGAAGCTTGCCCAGCGGTGGCCTGTTGCGCGAGAGCTGAAAGCGACGATAGGAGGAGGAGAGCGAGTAACCGGAGAGATCCTGCCATGCGGTTCACCTTCATTCCGAAATTAGCTTGAGCGTCTGCGGAATCAGCTCCAGGTCTCAGCGAACCCCGTTGACGGTATACAGATCGTAGAGGCTCAAAGAGTAGCCATAGAGATAGTTTGCGCCGTCGTAAGTAAGGATAGGACGGTCAGATTTCACGCCGCTGACAACTGGCTGCGCGAGATCGCGCCAGGCCCTACGCGCACCCGTATGCGGATTCAGCTTCTCGACGGGAAGAACGCCGCGCGTGATATGAGTGAAAGGCGTGACATAGATTTCACCATCGCTGCTCCAACCGATCACACTGTCATCCGGATTGATGCCCGCGACCTTTACCGGAGGGCCGCCTGCGATGGGCACCAGCACTGGATCCACTACCTTGGGGTAGATAAATCCTGTCCCAGCCAACAACCATTTTTCATCCGGAGAAATCATCACACCGGTGATTCCCTCTTCGGTAATGGGACGCGGATCGCCGCCGCCCAGGTCCTGCAGCCAGGTGCGCAAGGGGCGAGTGCCGTCCTGCGCAACATAAACAATCCGCTTACCGTCGGAGAAGAATTTTGCCGCTACCCTGGGCGATAAATTTCCCGGGCTGATGCGCCGGGCTTCGCCTGGTCCCACCGGGAGCAGCCACACCTGGTGAGTCGGTTCCGTTAACTTCTCCGCCAGGGCCCAGTTGTTGTCCGGCGAGAGCGCCATGCCGTACCCGTCGCCGATGGGCACGGCCGGAGAGCCATCCACGTTGCGAACGTAGACGGTGTAATTTTGCGATTCGTTCCCCTCCTCCTCGAAGAGGATCATTTTCCCGTCGCGGCTGATCGCACGCACATAACTAAAGTCGAGCCAGGACAGATCGCGCTCCACTTTTCGATCTTCGGTGGAAACCACGATGCCCCGACGATCGATCCCCTGCGCCACCAGAAGCGCCCCGTTGGCCGCGATGTCGAGTAAATGTAAACGGCCGGGCACTGCCAAGGGAACACGAAGCTTCCCCGATAAAGAGAACGCGTGAATCTCTCCCGACTCCAACGGGGAGGTAATCCATACTTCATCTCCCGCATGGGTCCACGCCAGGCCTTGTTCGCTCTCGAAAATGGGACTGGTGGCGACCTTCTCTCCCGTGCTTCGCACGATGACGATAGTCCCCCGATCGTCGAAGATATTGTCGTGCGTGAGAAAGGCAAGGTACTTGCCGTCAGGCGAAAAACGGAGGTCATCGATCCCATGATCGCGATAGAGAACTTTTCCGATCGGATACTCCACCTGGCACATTCGCTCAGCCGGCAACCAGCGTACGATGGCCAGGGCAGATCCATCCGGTGTAAAGTCCGCAGCCTGCACGTTGGCGATTTCCGGTTTAGGCGCGCTGTTGTCTGCGAACGTCCGCGCCAGATTACCCGGCAGCAGAAACGTCGCCATTCTTTGTAGAGACAGGGCTACGGCCAACTCGCCCCGCGAGGACACCGCTAACAGGCGAGCATTTTTGATGCCCAGGGAATGCCCTCCATGAGCATTCGCTCCTACGGTGTAGATTTCGGGGTCCGCGCCATCCCATCCCGCGGTGTAGATAATATTCTCGCCATCCGCAGTAAAGCGGGCATCCTGCAGTTCTCCGCGTCGATAGGTTAGCTGATGAAACTGCGAGCCTGTCGCCTTACGCGAGGCAACGGTAGCGCGCCATCCCGCCAATCCGCCCAGGGCCAACAATCCAACCGTAGCCAGCGCATACCACCAACGCTTTCCTGGCTTGAACCCCGAATTTTTGACCGCTAGCCGCCCTGCGAGCACCGGCGTCAAGGTAGAAAACGACTCCAGATCGAAGGCCAGATCGCGCGCGGACTGGAAGCGCTGTTCCGGCGCTTTCTCCAGGCAATGGCGCACAGTTCTTTCCAGGGCCGGAGCTATGGGGGAACCGCTCAGCGATAGTTCGGGCGGATCCTCGTGCAAAATGGCGGTCATGGTTTCCGCGGCCGTGTCGCGTTTGAAGGCGCGCACGCCGGTAAGCATCTCGTAAAAAACTGCGCCGAAACTGAAGATATCGGTCCGGCAATCGACCGCGCCGCCGCGCACCTGTTCCGGCGACATATAGCCCACGGTCCCCAGTACCGCGCCAACTTCGGTTGCGGGAGCAAGTTCCGTCATGTCACCGGAAGCATCGCCCACTCGTTCCTGCGCCGGTTTCTGTACGGTCTTAGCCAGGCCAAAATCCAGGATCTTGACCCGGCCATCGCGAGTGATAAAGACATTGTCGGGCTTCAGGTCGCGATGGGCGATGTCTTTGCTATGCGCCGCAGCTAAACCATGGGCAATCTGGACCCCATAGTCAATCGCCTTTCGCTGTGAAAGCGCTCCGCGAGTAAGCACCTCGCGCAGGCTTTCCCCCTGGAGCAACTCCGATACCATGAAGGGCTGGCGGGCGTGCTGCCCGATGTCATGAACGGCCAGGATATTGGGATGGCTCAACGAAGCAACTGCGCGCGCCTCCTGCTCGAAACGCCGCAGCCTTTCCGGGTCGGACGCGAACGACGCGGGCATCACCTTTACCGCGACATCGCGGCCCAGGCGCTGGTCGCGCGCCTTGTACACCTCACCCATGCCGCCGGCGCCGATCAGTTCCAGTACTTCATACGGGCCTAGTTGGGTTCCGGCAGGGAGGCTCATGAGATGAGCCCGATTATAGCCACTCGCGCCGCCGGGGTTGAGGGCTAACTCTACGGCGCCGGTACCACTTTATGGACAAGTGCTTGAAACCCGGGCGTCGTCCGAAGGGCATCGAATCGTGGGTCAACGCCGATCCATACCAGCTCTGCTTCCCGCTCCGCAACCGCCATGGTCAGAAAAGAGAGTGCGGCTTCTTTATCTCCCATGGCCATCGCCAGCAAGGCCTGGCGGAAGCGGCTGATGGGCGCATCGATCGATAAAAGTTTCAGACCGCGCGCGATGCGGTTTGCTTCTTCCTTGTCGCCTGTCATAGCCAGCACTTCTGCGATGCCTGCCATCATGGGCAATTCGGCCCCGTAAGCAGCTCGGATGCCTTCGATCAGTTGGATGGCCTGCTCTTTCTTCCCTAGATGCGCCGCCATCAGAGCGAATAGGAACAGGGCTTCCACCGGGATGGGCCCATAAATCAACGGCTCCGACAACTGGCGCAAACCCTCCTCAAACCGTCCCCTGATATGAAGAAACCTGGCGCGAGCTACCTTCTGCCGGTTGGAAAAAGGATCGATACGTTGTGCTGCTTCCAGGTGATGGCATGCTTCGTCGTAGCGTCCGAGCGCGGCGAGAAAGATTCCGTATCCCCGTGACGCTGAAGCCTGAAACCCCAGACCGTGCCCGTGCAGAAAGCTCTTCTCCGCGCTTTCCCAATCCCACTCCAGGGCCTGCGCGCTCCCCAGGCATGAGTAGGATTCAATCATCTCCGGATCCAGTTCGATCGCGTGCAGGGCAGATTCCCGGGCGAAAGAAACCAGGGCGGAAGATGGCCTGGCCCCGCGCAACGCCATCTCGGTGTTGCAGTGGGAAATGCCACAGTACGATCGCGCGTAACCGGGGGCGAGCTCTTTCGCTTCTTGAAACTTTTTGAGAGACGCGGGCAGGTCGTACCCTGACCCTTCATCCAAAAGCGTCTCCGCATGCTTGACGAAGGCGTATGCGGCAAGCATCAGGGTGCTTGGCGCAGCTTTTCGCCGGCGCACCATTGACTGCTCCGGGCGCGCCCGGCTCACAATGGCGGTGGCGATCTGTGCCTGCACCTGGCGCAGAACTTCGGCAGTCGCCTCTGTGTCGAAGCGATGCGAGCTCATCTGGAATCCATCGGAACCCAACACCCTGGCGGTAATTCGTAAACGATCGTGGTCCTCTCTGACTGTTCCTTCGATCAGTGTGGCCAGTCCAAACCTCTGCGACAATGAGGGGACGTCATACGGGGCCTCCACTGGCTGCAGCGGAGAGGGCCTCGCGATCACGCGGAGCCCGTCGGCATGTGCCAGGCCATCGATCAGTTCTTCTGTAACCGCCTGAGCACACAGGGCAGACAGCGGGCGATTGGAAAGATCGACAAACGGTAATACGGCAACGGCAACGCCGCTTCCCATGACCAGCAAATCACTCTCTGGCGAGAGCTCCTCCGATGAAGGCCCGGGGAGGGTTTCGTTTCTGCGAAACACGGGAACATACGTACCCGGCCGGAAGTAAATAAAGACGGGATTCAGCTTGCCTTCCGCCTCGTAGTATTCCTTCAGCTTCGCCCGCAATCGCCGCGCCTCCGTGCGCACGATGGAATCCTGGCTGGGATGATAGGGGGGCTTGCGGTCATAAACCTCGGTTCCTATCACGTACTCCTTGAGCATGTCAGTATTCCCCGCAAGAGCATTCTCGATAGCGAAGCGGAGAAACCGCCCCAGCCTTTCGGATTGGAGGAAGAGCGCGCTTTGCAAAAGCCGGTCCAGCTCCGCCCGGACTTGCTGTTCAGAGAGATTTTCAGATGTATGCTGGTTCGGCAATGCTACCTTTTCCTTGGCTGGACGGGTGTGAGCACGAGGCCATGATAGCGCGTCACCCGCATCGCCCGGTGCACCTCACTGTTAGATGACAGTTGCTCACTCATTTATTTGCTGAGGTTCTGCCATGCTCATTTTAGACAGCATGGAGCCAAATGTGACTGAGGCGCATCTAGAGGTTGGCGAGAAGCCGCCGATTTGGATCCTTGCCCTGGTCCCGGTAGAAATGCAGGGACAGGTACGCCGTCAGTTAGGATCACTCGGGGTGGTGATCGATTTCATTTCCAAGGTGGTGGAGGTGACTCAACTCGTCCTTAGCCGGCGCTCATATCACGTTGCCCTGGTGCCCGCGGTACTGCCCGATAACGGATGGTGGTCGCTTTGGGGAGAACTTGCCCTGCTCAATCCGCGGCCGGAGATTCTGGTGTACGCGCACGAGGCGACGTTCCAGCTATGGTCGGGGGTTCTCGAAATAGGGGGCTACGACGTGATTGAGGAACCATTCGAAGAGAAAGCGTTGCAAAGCGCAGTGACCCGCGCCGCGCATAGCTTCGAAGAACGACGGTTCGGCGGTCATGAGCAATGAACGGGGGCGGACCATGTTTCGAAAAATCGTCATAGCTTATAACGAATCTCCTGAATCGCATCGAGCCTTTGTGTCTGCCCTAAAGCTGGCAAAAAGTCTCAATGCTGAATTGCTGGCGGTAACCGCGATGGCGAATCTTCCCGCATATACTGCCTTTGCCGGAGTTGCCGATAGTTCGATAGCTCGTGTCTTGGAAGAGGACCGGCTGAAGTTTTACAAAAAACTTCAGGACCAGGCACGAGCCGAGGCGGAGAGTTACGGCATCGAATTGCGCAGCCATCTGGTCGAAGGGCGGCAGGTCGAAGCCATCGTTGACTTTCTGCGCCAGCAAAAAGCGGACCTGCTGGTGATCGGGCTCCACCAGCGTGATCTCCACATCGCGCGCTTGTGGAGCACAGTCTATGAGCTGGCGCAGGATGCGCCATGCAGCGTTCTGGGCGTGCATTGACCCCGCCGCGCCCCGCCCAGGCCCTGGTCACAATTTGACTTTCCGGAGTGAGTGGAAGCATGTCTAAACGAGCGATGATTGTTCCGGTCGTGACGTTAGTGGTCGCGGCCGCGCTCCTCTTTACCATCAAGGGTTGCTGGAGCTCATGGGAGGGAGGAGGCGCGGAGCAGCGTACGGACGACGCCTATCTGCGTGCCGACCTGACTCCTTTGAGCACGCGCATCTCCGGAACCGTTCGCAAGATGGAGGTCGGCGACTACCAAGCAGTCCAACCGGGTCAGCTGCTGGTTCAACTCGAAGACCAGGACTATGCCGCCGCCCTCGCCGAAGCCAAAGCAGGCCTGGCCGGTGCGCAAGCTCAGCTCGAAGACAATCAGGCAGCCAAGCGCATTCAGGACGTCACAGTCCAGAACGCGGAAACCGGAGTAGCGCAGGCTGAAGCCGCGGTAAACGCGGCCAAGGCCGGCGTCTCCGCCGTGCAGCCGGATGTCGAACACACTGAACTTGAACTGAAGCGCCAGCAGGCTTTGCTCTCGTCCAAGGCCACTACTCACCAGGAACTGGAAGGAGCTGTGGCCAATGCGGATCGCTATCGAGGGCTGCTAGCCTCCCGCCAGGCAGACCTGGCCCGGGCCCAGGCATCGCTCGACAGCAGCCGCGCTGTGGTGGAAGCGCAAAAAAGACAGCGAGCCGCCCTTGACACCAAAGACGCCGTGTACCGAGCGGACATTCAGGCTAAAAAAGCGGCCATCATTGTCTCGGAAGTCAATCTCGGATATACGCGCATTGTCTCCCCGGCGGCAGGGGCTGTCAGCGAGCGTCATGTGCAGGAGGGACAACTGGTCGCTCCTGGCATGCAGGTCGTCGATTTGGTGAGAGGCGATGTCTGGATCCAGGCCAACTTTTTGGAGACACAACTTACGAACATGCAACAAGGGGATGTCGCCGACATTACCATCGATACGTTTCCCGGGGTCGTGTTGCACGGAAAAGTGGCGGAGATTTCCCCCGCCAGCGGATCACAATTCGCTCTTTTGCCTCCTGACAACGCGACCGGAAACTTCACCAAGGTGGTGCAGCGAATACCGGTAAAAATCGTGCTCGATCCCGGGCACCCCCTGCAAGGCAGACTGCGTCCCGGCTTTTCCGCGGAGGTCACCATTCATACCTCCGGCAAACGCACTGCGCAGGAGGACCGTCCGTCTTGAGCGCTCCACCCTCCAATCCGCCAGCGTCAGCAACCCCCTCCGCGGCCTCGCTCATTGCCACCCACCCAGTGTTAGGAGTGTTCGGCGTTTTGCTTGGCGCTTCGGTCGCAACCTGCACCGGAAGGCTCATCAGCGTCGGCCTGCCCGATCTGAGAGGCTATCTCCACTTGGGCTTCGACCAGGCCTCATGGCTGGGTACAGCCTTTAACGCCAGCCTGATGTTCATCGGCCCTTTTTCCGTTTATCTTGGCGGACTGCTTGGCGCGAGGCGTGTTCTTCTGGCTTGCGCATGTGCGTTCACCATCATCTGCCTGTTCCTCCCCTTCGCGCCCAACCTTCCCGTGCTGCTCATCCTGCTGGTGCTCGCGGGGCTGACGGCAGGGACGTTTTACCCTCTGACGCTTTCCTTTATCCTGCGCAATCTGCCCATGCGCTATGTGCTGCTGGGGATCGCCATGTACGCCATGGATATCGTGTTCACCACCAACGTCGCTACCTCGCTCGAGGCCTGGTTCATCAACCATCTGTCATGGCGTTGGATCTTCTGGAACGGCGCCGTGATCACTCCTATCATGATGCTGCTGATCTATTTCGGCATCCCCTGGCAGC
This sequence comes from Acidobacteriaceae bacterium, assembly GCA_049693715.1. GTDB lineage: Bacteria > Acidobacteriota > Terriglobia > Terriglobales > Acidobacteriaceae > PALSA-350. The sequence continues at coordinate 43,158 of JBAVQC010000445.1, forward strand.
CACTGCCTGTGCCCAAAGAAGGTCAGCCTAGACCAAGCTGGAGAGGTTTCTTCCATTTCAGCCTGGGTTTGGCTCTGCTGTACGCCGCGCTCGATCAGGGGCAGAGACTGTATTGGTGGCACTCCGGAATCATCGTCGGGTTGGCCGTTTCCGGTTTGTTCCTGGTGGTGATGACGGTCGTTCGTCGCGTCCGCATGCCCAACCCACTGGTTAACCTCAAATTTCTACTGAGCCGCAACACCCTGTTGCTCGGCCTTGTACTGATCGTCTTTCGCTTTGTCCTGTTGGCGACGGTGGTCGTCATACCTAGTTATCTGGGGTCGGTGAAGGGTTTTCTTCCGTTGCAAATCGGGCCCGTCCTGCTCTGGGTTGGCCTGCCCCAGTGCGTCTGCGGTCTGATGGCCATGTATCTGCTGAAGTATATCGACGCCCGGCTGATGATGACCTTCGGCTTTACGCTGGTCGCCATCGCCTGCCTGCTCGACGCCCGCCTCTCATCCGCCTGGTCGGGAGCTAATTTCGGCTTTTCGCAAGCCATCATGGCGGTTGGTCAGGCCTTCGCATTCAATGCCATGGTGGGCGCCATCATTCTCGAAGTGGTCAACTCCGGAGCATTGAAACGTCCGATCGACGTACTTACATTCGCTGGTTATTTTCAAACTGTGCGGCTCATTGGCGGGGAGGCCGGGGCGGCGTTCATGGGGCATTTCCTCGCCACCAGGGAACAGTTCCACTCCAACATCCTGGGACTGGGAGTTCAGCTTGGCCAGCCATCCACTTATCAGAGGCTGTTCGGCCTAAGTGCCGGGGTGCGCGGTCAGTCCCCGGGTTTGTCAGCAGCTACCGGAAGGGCGGGCGAGATCCTCGGTCTGCAGATCAGACAACAAGCCTTCACCCTCGCCATTATCGACAGTTTCACTCTGGTGGCCTTCTCCGTGGTGTGCGTTCTGATCGTCATCGCCTGCATGGCCCCGGTCCCCACGCAATATCGGCAGGTGGTCAATGCAGCGTAAAACGATACTGTTTCTGTACATATTGGTGTTACTCATTGCTGCGAGATGCGCCCCTGCTCAAAGCACGGCGCCGATGCCGCTAACGCTGTCTCAGGCGATCGATCTCGCCCTCAAACAGAATCGAGATCTAAGGCTTGCCCAGCTTGCTGTCGTGGACAGCCAGCACAAAAAGGAAGTTGCCCGGTCCGCCTACTTCCCTCACATCACCAACCAATCCGAGATCCTGCACATAACTGACCTCGCAGGAGTGCAGATACCGGCAGGCGCTTTCGGCAATCATGCTGATACCGGGCCTATTCCCGGCCAGAATTTGTTTCTTGACCAGGGCGCCCTCACCTCATACACCAGCGGTACCGGCCTGACACAGCCTTTGACACAGATGTTCAAGATCCGTGCATCCAATCGCGCGGCCACCGCCGACATCAACATGGCAAGAGAAGAGGTGACTCAAACCGAGAACACCGTCGCTCTCAAGGTGCGCCAACTTTATTACGGCATCCTCATCGCGCAGCTCAAACAGCAGGCGGCCGCGGAAGAAGTATCTGCCAGTCAGGTCAAGGTCGAGGAAAGCATGAGCGACGTGGAAAGAGGCAACGCCCTGGATGTGGTCGTGCTCGAGGGCCGCGCCTCCGTGCTCGATGCCAGGCAGTCGGCCCTTACCCAGCGTCTGCAGATCCACGACCTGACGATCAGCCTTAACGATTTATTGGGCCTGCCGCTCAACACCGAGCTGGCATTGAGTGCGGAGGCTTCCCCAACACCCATACCCATTCCCTCGCGCGAGGAATGCATCCGCATTGCCCAGGAGCACAGTCCCCAGATTCAATCCGCAAAGCAGAGCGTGTTGAAAGCCAAAGCCGGTTTATCCGCGGCAAACGATGCTTACATCCCGGATATCACCGGCCTCGCGCGATACAGCTACCAGAGCGGCATTCCCTTCCTGGTTCACAACTTCGGCACCTTCGGCGTTTCGTTCAGCTACGATCTTTTCGACGGTGGCAAGCGCGTTGCCGAAGTCAAAGATTCGAAAACACTGTTCTCCGAAGCCGAACTCAATCTTGCCAAGGTAGAGGATGAGGTTGCGGTCCAGGTGGAAACGGCTTACGACAAAGTCGAACAACTGCAGGACCTCGCCGGCGTTGCAGCAGAAGCATTAAAGGCGAGAGAAGAAGCCTCCCGGGTAACCGATCGCCGATTCGAACAAAATGCGGCGCTCGCTTCCGACCGCGCCGAGGCGCGCGCCAAAGCGCTCAGTACCCGGGCCTCCTACCTAGAAGCAACCCTTGGCTTATCGCTGGCCCAGGGTGATCTCAAGCGAACCATGGGACAGCTACCCCGTTAACTTTGGGAGCAAAATGAGTCTCGCAGGGACGGCTGGAAGTTACCCGCCAATATCGAGACATGCCCGCGACTCAGGAACTCCCGATCCGCCTGAATCCATGTCTCTTAAACTTCTTCAGTCGTCCCTGCGGGACTTTTCGATGGCGCTTGCCAACCCAGGACTGCGTCCTGGGCTAAGTTCAGCCGTCCCTACGGGACTTGATTTGGAGAAGACTAATCAGCACCTCTACTTCAAACCCTTCACCAGGTAGATCTCTGACAGCAGCCGGGTATAGCCGTATACATACGCCTTACCATTCGCGCTGAAAAGGATCATTGTCAGGTCGCAGAGCCCCGTTTCATCCGATGGGTTAATCTCCTTGAACAACTGCCGTTGTCCATTCTCAATATTCAAGCGATAGATCTTTACCGGCGCAATGCTTCCAGAAGAGGCATAGACGTAGTGCGGGTCGGCTGTCCACGAGATAATCTCCTCCGGCAATAAGCCAGGAATGGACCGCGCCGGGCTGCCATCCAGGGGATACAGCTTGATGGAGTGGTCCAGGGGGTTTATGGCGGTAATCAACTGGCCATCAGGAGAAACATGGCATCCGCTCACTCCTTCCGGAGTCAGGGGCCGCGGCTTACCGCCGTCAACGTTCTGGATAAAGCAACGCGCCAGGTGGCCAGCCTCGTTTCCGGAGAAGACAATCTGCTTCCCATCCGGCATCCAGTGCAGCGAATGCTGATATTGTTCAATGCCGCCGGGATCGAGTTTCTTGATTGTGCCTGCCCCGGTCGGCAACAGCTCCAGCTGAGTATAAGCAACCGTGGTGATGGCCCATTTCCCATCCGGAGAAAAGTCACCCGCCATGCCTTCGCCCAGTGGAATCGGGGGCGACCCACGCAGGTCGCGCTCGGCAACCGTATAGGTCGGGCCGCCCTCCTCGCCTTGTTCGTCGAAGAGCAACGTATTGCCGTCGCGAGAGATATCCACCGGCAGCGACCAGTCCAGCCAGGAAACGTCGCGCTCCCGCGTCGCCCCGTTCGCCATCGCCATGATTCCGGCGCGTTGCTCATCCCGGGTCAGCAAAACGCGGCCATCGGAAGAGATATCCTGCAACGTCACCCCGCCGGGGGCGCGGAAAGCCGGCCGCAGGTGCCCGCTCAAATCCACGGCATAGATCCGCCTCTGCAGTCCGGCTTCCGCTGCTGAGAACCACACCTCCCGGCCGTTCGGTGACCAGGCCAGTCCTTCCTCACTCTCCCAGCCGGTCGAAAGAACCTTCTTCTTCCCCGCCAGGTCGACCACGGAGACTACGCCCCGATCATCGGAACGGGTGGTGTGGTCGAGAAACGCAATCTCGTTTCCTTTGGGCGAAACCCGCATGTGGCTGATCCAGCCATCGGTTTCGAACAATACGTGCCCGACCGGATATTCGAGACGCTGCTTGCCGCCTATATCGCGGATAATGGCCAGCATTTTTCCATCCGGAGACCAGTCAGCTCCTTCCACATCCTCGGCTATCTGGCGCGGAGACCCGCCGCTGAGAGGCACCTGGCCCAGTGTCCCGCGGAAGGTAAACATGAAAGGAGAATGGACCCCTTGCAGCACCGCCATTTCGCCGGTGGAGGAAACAGCAAGCAGATGGGTCGCAGGTATGCCGACACTGCGCGCTCCGGGCATTTTCAGGTCGCTCGAGAATATCTCGATCGGCGCGCCGTCCCATGAGGCGCTGTAGAGCACGTTGTGGCCATCCGGCGCAAACCGGGCGGAAAACACGGTGCCATGCTGGACCGTCAGGCGCTGAAAATCCAGGGCTCGCGAGGGGGCGGTCCGGCGTCCCAACCACGCTCCCAATGCCAGCAAAATTCCTCCCACCAGGAGAGCCAGCAAAGCGGCCAGCGCCAGCTTGCGCCCCCGGGATGGAACCTGGGTGAGCGGCACGACAATCTCTGCCGGAGGAGGCGGCGGCGCCACCTCGATCTGGGCGCACTCGAGCAGGGCGACAAAGCGATAGCCGCGGCGCGGCACCGTCTCTATAAAGGATGGATTGTCGGCGGAATCCCCGAGCGCCATGCGCAGCTTTCCAACCGCAACATTCACCGCGTGGTCGAAGTCCCCGTAGGTCTCCTCCGGCCAGATCCGCGTTTGCAACTCCTCGCGGCTCACCAGATCGCCTGGGCGCTCCAATAAAATCTGCAGCACCTTGAACGGCTGTTCCTGCAGCTTGACCCGGTTGCCTGATTTACGCACCTCTCCCGAGTGGAGATCAGCCTCAAATGCTCCAAACCGCACCGTCCGGGATCCGTTGCGCGGAGGTGGTTCCCCATTGATGGATGTGTTCGGCATTGTAACCCCGCCTCCTGTTGATGCCACACGCCATTCCCAGTTGCAACTAGTTTACTAGGAGATCAGTGTATCCGCCGCATCTCCTGCCTGTCTCCTGGGTCGTAACTCACCGTAGACATTTAAGTTAGCGCCGGTGAATTGAGGTCCCTGCAGCTCTGATCGAGCATGCCTCTTGTGTGAGGTGGGCGGCATGCGCGGTCACGCTTTTTGCTGGTTCAGCCTTTTGACGGTCTTGTTGTTGGCGGGTGAGCCGCCTGCAAGAGGATACGAAAATCAAAGTGAGAAGGTTCACTTCGATCTCTATCGCGATTACTTGATTGTAGTCCGCGGCTCGGCTGGCCCGCTCAAGGATCTCAATTTCTTATTGGATACGGGGGCGAGCCCAACGGTTCTCGACCGCCGGGTGGCGGAGAAGCTGCATCTCGACCAACTGCCCGCGAGCATCTCCGTTGTCGGAGGGAGCGTCCCAGCCGCCCAAGCCACCGCGCCCACCCTGGCAATGGGCCCTGCGCGCCGCGACAACGTTAATGTACTGATTGAAGATTTATCCTTTTTTCAAAAAGCCCTCCCTGTCCGCATCGACGCCGTGGTTGGCCTGGATTTGTTGGGCCAGAGCGCGTTTGAAATCGACTACGCCGCGCGCCAGATTCTTTTCGGTTCGGTTCCAGTACTGTCGAACAAACTTCCCTTTCGGCTCCAGGCGGGACTGCCGATCGTCGAAGCCCAGGTCGATCATCTTTCGGCCCACCTGATGGTGGACACCGGCGCCTCCTCGCTGCTCCTGTTCGAGCCTTCCGGCCCCAAGCCGGTGAGAGTCAGCGAAGTGATGCCGGCCCCGGGCACGATTGGCGAATTCGACCGGAAACAAGTTTGGCTACCCAGCCTGAGGCTCGGCGAAGCTGAGTTTGGCAAGGAACCGGCCTTCCTGGTCCGCAGCCGAAGTGACGGGGGCCAGGACTTCGACGGATTAATAAGCCCCGCCGCGCTGGCCATCACAAAAATGGCGTTCGATCTCGGGCGGGGGGTGCTGACCTTCAGCCGTTGAACTTGTGCTCGCGCTCAGCGCTCTGTCTCACGTTTAATGAGGTATGGCGTCTGAGTCAACATCCCGGCAATACGTTTCCCCTGCGGCCAGCCGGGATCTGATGGAATCCGTTGAGCGGCTGCCCGGTGAACCGGGCCATGGGTTCTTCGGTCCTGATTCCATCACCTGGCAGGTGAACCGTGAATCTGCAGTCTTTCTCGGGGCTGGGCGCGCGGCGCTGTTGCAGCTGGCCCACCCCTGGGTCGCAGCCGCGCTGGCCCAGCATTCCAACCTGTTGAACGACGCAGTCGGGCGTTTCCATTCCACCTTTCGTGTGCTCTACACCATGCTCTTTGGCACCCGAGGCCAGGCAACGGAGGCCTCGCAGCAGCTCTATCGGCTGCACACGGGAGTCCGTGGCGAACTGCCGTCGGGCGAGCACTATGAAGCCAACGAAATCGCTGCGTTGCGCTGGGTATACGCAACTTTGGTGGAGAGCGCGATCATGGCCTACGAGTTTGTCTTACCACCGCTCACCCTGTCCGAACGTGGACAGTACTATGCGGAGAGCAAGCGAATGGCCGCGCTCTTCGGCATCTCCGCCGAAGCCCTGCCGAAGGACTGGACTGGATTTCTGCAGTACACGGCGAAGATGTTCGCCTCGCTCGAGCTCAGCGTCGACGCGGGTGCTCTGGCCCTCGGTCGCAGTGTGATGTCTGGCGCCGGCACCTGGTTACGGACGCCACACTGGTATGCGGCACTCACCTCATACTGGATGCCGCCGCGCCTCCGCACGGCGTTTGCATTGCCTTTCGGCGCGCGCGAGAAAGAAGCCGTGCAATCGGCCGGGCGCTGGCTACCCCGGCTCTATCCTTCTATTCCCGGCGCGTTGCGCTACGTCGGCCCTTTTCACGAGGCCAACGCCCGGCTGCGTGGCCGAGCTCCCGGGCTCCTCACCCGCAAGAGCAACTCCTTCTGGATGGGCCGATCGAGTTTGGGGTGAAGCGTTTGGCCGAGGGATCCGCAGTTCCTCCACCCCTAACCAATGCTCTCCCCATCAAAAATCGTTTTCGACACCGTAAAGCGTGGTGGAGCCATCCGCACCTTCTTTGCCTGGTTTTTTTTTGCATCGAGCGCCTCGCGCAGGCCCGCGGCCTCGCAACGCAATTCGTGATTCTTCAGCAACAACTCACCCACCAACAACTGCAGCCGCTGGCATTCGCCCTCCAGCGCAATTGCTTCAGACCTCATCAATGACTCGGGCTGCACCATCAATTGCCTCCGCTACCTTGCGTATCTGTTCCGGTGACAAGTTACCCCGTTCCGTCCGAATTTTTAACGCATACCGTAAATTCATGATCGCCCGCATAATCTGCGGAGATCTACCCCGCCCAAAGGCTTTGCCCGCTTGCTCCATCCGTCCGAAAATAGCCTTGAGCATGACCTTGTTTTCTTTCAGATATTCGAGGCCCTGCTCTGTAGCTGCGTACAGCTTCTTGCTACCCTCGGTAGAGGAGACCGTGGCAAAGCCTTCCTCCTCCAGCATGGTGAGCGTGGGATAAACCACTCCTGGGCTCGGTGCGTACGCCCCGGACAGCCGCTCTTCAATTGCCTTGATGATTTCGTAGCCGTAGCTCGGCTTGTCTGCAATGAGTTGCAGAATCACGAACCGCAATTCCCCGTTGTCGAAGTGCCGCTCGCGGCCGCCTCCGCCACCGAAGCCCCGGTCATGCCCCATGGGGCCACCAAAGCCTCCATGCCTGCCGCGGTGGCGTTCCTCTCCGCGGTGAGAATGCTCACCCCGCTGCCATCCACGACGTCTTTCATCACTTTTTTCTTGTTCAAACATGATTTTCTTCTCCGGTTCGATATATCTTACGATATATCTTAGATTGTCGGAATGCAAGAGGGATGCAATATTATCTCCACTATGCCGGCCTTCTGAGGACAGGGAAAGGCAGGTACGGGCTTTTTGCCCTTCCCGCGTAAAAGCTGCCCCATCAAGACCTCGCGCAATTCCCACCCCTCTCCTATTGACAATCGATAGGACTCGAGCCCATTCTCATATAGTCATTCGATAGGGCTACAAG
>JBAVQC010000446.1:0-24840 GCA_049693715.1 Acidobacteriaceae bacterium
TGCTAAAGGAGAGAGTGGATGCTAAAGGAGAGAGTGGATGCTAAAGGAGAGAGTGGATGCTAAAGGAGAGAGTGGATGCTAAAGGAGAGAGTGGATGCTAAAGGAGAGAGTGGATGCTAGGGAGTGAACGCTCCCCACCCTCAACTACTGCCCTCCCCTTGTCATCCCGAGCGCAGCCGAGGGACCTGCGGTTCTTCAGACCCTTCGTGGAAATGTTTTTCGGTTCCCTTAAGGGCAGAGTTCTGACCCACAAACGCGACCGCCCCAAGCCTTGCGTGGGCAAGGTGGGGCGGGCGGAAACGGGGACGTTTAAAGGCGGATGCCGGTTGGTTCGAGCCGCTTAGACTGCTTCGCTGTACTGCTCGACATACTCGTTGGCTTCCTCTGGCTCGGCTTCCTTCTGGGCCACGGGCTCTTTCTTTGCTGGTTGAGCCGCTTCAGTGAGGTCGACGTAGCCTTGCAGCGTGGCGTTGTCCTCGATCGACAACCGGGTTGCTGCGATGTCTCCGATGAAAACCGCGGAGTGTTTCAGTTCTGCACGGCCGCTGGCCTTGACACTGCCCTCGACGCGCCCAAAAACTACCATGTCTCCGGCGACGATGTCCGCATGGATAACGCCGTTGGCTCCTACGGTGAGCCGCTTGCCGGTCAACGTGATGTTGCCTTCTAAAACTCCATCGAGGAAGAAATCCTCCTCGCCCGTCACTTCACCGCGAATGCAAATACCTTTCCCAATAACCGTCCCCGAACTGTTCATCATTGGTGGTGCCCTCCGATTGCCACAACTGTATGGGCCGCAAGAGGGGGTCGCAATCACCGAAACGTCGCAGATGATGCCTTTGGTGACACATCGCGATTCATGCTTGCAAGAGAAAGAACCTGGCCGCCCGCCGGATCGAAGTTGGACGGTGCGAGCCACCGTTCGAAGTTTGCCCGGCGCAAAGGCCATTCTGAATCCAACATGGAAAACCAGGCGGTATCGCGGTTCCGGCCTTTGATGATCATGTGCTGGCGAAAAATTCCCTCGAACACAAATCCCAAACGCAGAGCGGCCCGCCGGGAGGGCTGGTTCAACGCGTTGCACTTCCATTCGTAGCGGCGGTAGCCCAGATCGTCGAAGACGTGTCGCGCCATGAGATACATGGCCTCCGTCGCGCCGCGGCTCCGCTGCAACGCGGGAGTAAAGATAATGTTGCCTACCTCGATGACGCGATGGCGAGGCTCCATCCGCAGATACGAAGCCTGGCCAACCGGGACGCCGGTTGGGTTATCAACAATGGCAAAAAAGAGCGGGTCGGCGGAGCCGGCATTTCTGTCGAAGGCGACATCAAAATCGGCCCGGCTGGCGAAGGGACCCTCGCTCATGTAGCGCCACTGGTCCTCTTTTTCCGGTCCGTGCGTGGCCCGGTAGAGGGCCTCAGCCTGACTCGCCCGGTCAAAAGGGCGAAGGGTGACCACTCGTCCGGGAAGTACCGTTGGCTGCGGACGAGGCGCTGGACTCGGGTCGACCGCAATACCAATCTCGCTCATGCACCGATACTAGCAAGGGCGAAGAGTTCACTGCCCCGAGTAGTAGCCGGCCCGGGTCTGTACCACGAGGTCCTTCTTTTTAGCGGTTAAATGTATGGAGTGATAGCCGCTTGCCTGGTCTTTGGGCGGGGTATAACCCAGCATGAATTGGGTGCGCAGCTCCTCGGCTATTTGGGTATAGATATCGTCCACCGAGTCCTTCTTTTTGGCCTCGAAGTACCTTCCCCCCGTCTCTTCGGAGATGCGCTGAAGAATCTTCTTGCCGTTGGGGCGATTTTCCTGCTGCCTGGGATAGCCCCCTCCCGGGTAGCCCCCGCCGGGATAACGGCCACCTGGGTACCCGCCGCCCGGATAACCGCCGCGCCTTCCCAAGCCAGGATTGTTGCCGTAATCGTGGTCCTCGTGGCCACCTATATAGATGGTGTAGACGACGGTTTCGGCCTTCTGACACGATTCAATGGCGCTGTTCACGGTCTCCTGGCTGCCCCTGTCCTCCCCATCGGTCAAGACGACAATGGCCTTGCGGCCGGTCTGCTTTTTCGTGATTTCATCGCAGGCCAGAAAAATGGCGTCGTAGAGTTTCGTGCCTGCGCCTCGCGCGCCCCGGTGCGACCCCGAACCCTGGTCGCCGGTTGGAACGCTCTCGACCGACTGCTGGGTGTCAATGAGCCCCACGGCTTTCTCCAGCTTGGCGTGATCGGAGGTCAGGTCCTGGAGCAGCTCGATCTCGCGATCGAAGTGGATCACAAAGGCCCGGTCCACCGGCCGGTTGATCATCTGGTCAAGAAAGCTCCGGCTGGCGCTGCGCTCGCGATCGATGTTGTCGCGCTCGCTCATGCTGGTATCCACCAGCAGACCCACGGTCAGGGGCAGGTTCGTCTCCTGGCTGAAGTAGCGGATCGATTGTGGCTTGCCATCCTCTTCCAGCTCGAAATCGTCTTTGGTCAGGTCGCGTACGATCTTGCCCTTTTTGTCGCGGACAGTCACCGGCAAAGTGACCACTTTCACGTCGATCGGAATCGTGGTGACCGGCGCAGTCGCCGGGGGCGGCGCCTGGTTCTGGGCTGGAAGCGGCGAAGCCAGGAGGAGAAAGCAGAACAGCAGGGGGATACGCGCGAGAATCATGCCCACCTTAGACGACACCGGCGTTCGTCTTGTCACCTTTCACCCGCATAGACGGTAATCCACTGTATCCGGTTTGCAGTCGATAGCCGGGCGCGATAACATCAGCATGACGGATTGTTGCGCCTATCCTCACGGTGGACGCCGTCCAGACTATTGTTCTCAGCGCGGAAGTGGCGAAATTGGCAGACGCACAGCCTTGAGGTGGCTGCGCTCGCAAGGGCGTGGGGGTTCAAATCCCCCCTTCCGCACCATCGATTGAGGTTCACGTTCAAATGATCTGGTTAGTCGGTACCATTCACGTTATTGTTTGCCTCATCCTGATTGGGGTCGTGCTTCTCCAGCAGGGCAAGAGTGCTGACCTCGCGGGCGCCTTCGGCGGCCAAGGATCACAAACTGCGTTCGGTCCCCGCGGAGCTGCTAATTTGCTGACCAAGGTGACCACCTGGGCCGCCATCGTCTTCATGTTCACCTCGATCGGGCTCACGGTCCTGATCCAGCGAACCAGTGGAGCACGTTCTGTGCTGTCCGGCATCAAGACCACGCATACGACTCCGGCCAAGCCCGCAACCCCCGCCAAGTAAACTCGTCACGAAAAGTTTCCGCACGCAGGGGACGGAGTGATCACCGCCCCCAGCCTCTCCGGGCCCGGGGATTGGGCGAGCAGCAGATAAAGCTGCAGGACCAGCGCAAACCAACCCAGCAACGCCCCGACCGGCGCATAAATGCGCATGGCGCATTGTAACCAGCAGTGTGACTCCCTAAGGTCAATCCCCTAAAATGAGGCCATGATCCTGGAAAGTTTTCCCGTCGGCCCGTTGCGCTGCAACTGCACCATCCTGGGCGACGAGGTTACCCAAGAGGCCGTCGTCGTCGATCCCGGCGACAACATCGCGGAGGTTCTCTCCCGGCTGCAGAAGCACGGTCTCACCCTGCGCCAGATTGTGGTCACCCACGCCCACATCGACCACGTAGGCGGGGCGGCCCTGCTTAAGAAAGCAACCGGCGCGCCGGTGCTTCTCAACCAGAACGATCTGGGCCTGCTGGCCGCGATGGAGATGCAAGCCGGTTGGCTCGGTATTCCCACCCCTGAGGTTGGACCTCCGGATGCAAGTGCCGACGACGGGCTGACCGTAGGTGTCGCGGCCATCACAGGCGAAGTGATCCACACCCCGGGACACACACCCGGCAGCATCTGCCTCCTGTTCCCACAACAACAACTACTGCTTGCGGGCGATACTCTCTTTGCCGGGTCGATTGGCAGAACCGATCTTCCCGGTGGTGATGGGCGCCAGATCCTGCGCTCATTGCGCAGCCGCCTGATGGTGTTGCCGGATACAACCCGGGTGCTGCCGGGCCATGGTCCAGAAACGACTATTGGCGAGGAAAAGCAATCAAATCCGTTTCTTCGGCCAAATTTCCGAATGTGACACATTAAGCTATTTCAGCCGTGTACAACAATCCGATCATTATTGGGTCAGCTAAGGCAAAAATCAGTCCAAATGTATAACATCAAGCTGTTTATAATGTTATGTTTACAATGATCCTATAAACCTTTAATTGAATGACACGAAAGTATTAGTAACAAACTTGAGTCCTCCTTTGCACAAGCGACCCTCCTTGATGGCCATTTAATTGCTTGCTGCTATTTGAAGTGCTCGACGATCGCCTTCACTCCCTCTGTGAACTCCTTGAGCGGTGTCAGCAAACTCACCACCAGCCATCCTTGACCAGTGAAACCAAAGAAACCTCCTGGGTGCACCACCACTCCCCGCTCCGACAGCAGATCGAGCGCGGTATCTTCCTGGGATTGCAGCCCGGGAACCCGAAGCACGGCATACCACCCCGCGTCGACGGTAAGCCGGCTCACCAGTTTCTGCCGCAGGAGGATTGCGTCCAGGCTGACCAGGTTCGCTTGCAAACGCTGCCTGATTTGCCCTTGCAGGGTTGCCCGCCGGCTCAGCCAGACAGGCAACGCGCACTGGATGGGGGCGCTCATGGAAAGAAAGGTGTCGGAGATCACTTCCAGGCGCTCGATGGCCTCGCCTTCGGCAAAGCATGCGATCCAGGCGGCTTTCATCTGGGGCAGCGCCGCCACCTTGCTGAGGCCGCTGAGCACGAAGGTAGGCACCGTGTGACTGCCCGCGGCAAAGCTCTCCCCCGGTTGATCGAGGCCGTAGTCGAGGAACACCTCATCCACAATCAAAGCCAGCCGTTGCTCGCGGCACAATGCTTCGATCGCTTCTCTCTCCGCCCGCTTGGTGAAATTCCCCGTGGGGTTATTGGGATGGATGATCATGATGGCCCGGGTGCGCAAGGTCACGCGCCTGCGCAGTGACTCCAGGTCCAGGTGCCAGCCGTGATCGTAGAAGAGCTGGTAGGAAACCAACCGCACATCGTCCAAACGGGCCAGGAAGTCGAACAACGGATAGCCAGGTTGGGCAATCAGCACCTCATCGCCCGGATCGCAGAGCAGCCGGAAGAGAAAGCTGTAGGCCTCGCTGGTGCTGGTGGTGAGAAAGATCTGCTCCGGCTCTACCGGCGCTCCGTGGTCCCGGTAATAGTGGCAGACGGCCTCGCGCGCCGGACGGAGCCCCCGCGGATGCGGATGGTAGGCGAGGGCTCCCAGTTCGCTGAGAGGCGCCAGGATCGATGCGGCATCGTAGCTGAATCCGCAATGCGTCGGATTGGAGGCGGTCAGGTCATAGAGCTGCGCACCAGCCGTGCGCAACCGCGCCAGTTGCCGGGCCCACGGCGTCTCGGTCAAATCCCACGCGGTGCGCGCCGACCAGGGGTATCTTCGTGCCTCCTTCACCATTCCCTCCCTTGCCCCATGTTGTAATAGAGCAGAAACAGCAGGAGCCCCGCAACGCATGGATTTAGAAGCCGTTATCTTCGATTATGGTGAGGTTCTCAGCGGTCCGCCCGACCCTGAGGCGCACCGCAACTTGCTGCGCATTGCAGGGGTCAAGGAGGAGCCGTTCGAAAGGTCCTATTGGACCCATCGGTTGGACTACGACGCTGACATCCTGAACGGCCAGACCTACTGGCAAACGGTCGCCCGAGACACGGGGGTTCAGTTCACGACCGAACAGATCAGCCAATTGCTGGAACAGGACGCCATCATGTGGATGAACCTGAACCCAGCCATGCTGGCCTGGATTCCCCGGATCAAGCAGGCGGGTTTCCGGCTCGGGATTCTCTCGAATATGGGGGACGGAGTGCTGGATTATCTGCGGCCACGCTTTCCCTGGCTGGCTCAGTTCGACCATCTCACCTGGTCCTGCGAGCTTGGCGTAGTCAAGCCCGATCCCGCGATTTATCTGCACACGGTAAAGAAGCTGAATGTCTCGCCGGACCAGGCCCTGTTCATCGACAATCTGCAAAAGAACATAGCCGGGGCCGAAGCCATCGGCCTTCACGCCGCTCTCTTCGAAAACCCGGAGCAGTTGCAGAACGACTTGGCTCGGCGAGGATTTCCGCTACCGCCCCTCGCATCAAACGGCGGCTGAAGGGTGAGAACTCGCCTTTTGAAGGGTACGGGGCTTCAGCCCGTACCCTACAAAGAGGCTAACGGGCGCCAGGCTTGGCGAGGGACAGAGGAACCTGTTCCACAATCTCCAAATTGAAACCCTGCAGCGCCGGAACATGGGTCGGTGTATTCGAAAGCAGGCGAATCTTGCGAATATTCAAATCGGAAAGAATCTGCCCACCCAAGCCAACCTGGCGCAAAATGCGCTGGTGCCGGTCCTCCCGATGCTCGCCACTGCGGTGCAGAAACAACCGATGTGGCATCACGGTACGATCAATTTCGAAACCTTTACTTGAATTGTGCAAGTAGATGAGCGCACCCCGCCCCGCCTCCGCGATCATCTCCAGCGAGCGCTGTACGACCTGTTGGCAATCGCATTGCGTAGTGCCGAACACGTCGCCTGCCAGGCAGTGTGAGTGCACGCGTACCAGAACCGGCTCCTGGTTGTGCTCCGAGTTCACGTCGCCGCGCACCAGCGCCAGGTGGCTTTCTCCTCCGTCCACTTCACTCTCATAGGCGATCATGCGGAAATCGCCAAAACGAGTGGGCATGATCGATTCCGCAACCCGAAAAATATAGCGTTCATTCTGCAGCCGGAAGCGGATCAATTCCGCCACGGTCAGCATTTTCAACTGATGCTGGTTGCAAAACTCCACCAGGTCGGGAACCCGCGCCATGGTTCCGTCATCGTTCATGATTTCGCAGATCACTCCCGCCGGAATCAGCCCCGCCATCCGTGCCAGGTCGACCGAGGCCTCCGTTTGTCCGGCCCGCACCAGAACACCGCCGCGGCGGGCGCGCAAAGGAAACACGTGCCCCGGCCTGGCCAGGTCCGCCGCTGTCATCAGCGGGTCAATCGCGACCTGAATGGTATGCGAGCGATCGTAGGCGGAGATGCCCGTGGTTACGCCCTCCCGGGCCTCGATACTTTCCGTGAACGCGGTGCCGAAGCGAGACGAATTCTGTTGCGTCATTGGGCCCAGGCGAAGATAGTCTGCCCGCTCCTCGGTCAGGCTAAGGCAGATCAAACCCCGTCCAAACTTGGACATAAAGTTGATGGCCTCCGGGGTCACGAACTCCGCCGCCAGCGTGAGGTCGCCCTCATTCTCGCGGTCCTCGTCGTCCACGACGACGGTCATACGCCCAGCTTTGAACTCTGCGAGGGCCCCGGGCACATCGGTAAACGGTGTTTTTGACTGCATAGCCACATTCTCCGCCAGTTAGATGTCAGACGCAAAAAACGCCGCTGGTGGCGGCGTTCTCTTTTCTGCGTGTCCCCTTTTGGTTTACAAAGTGGATTCGATCTCAAAGCCCCACGCTTCGAGAAGCGCTTCCGGGATATACTTCGAGTTCTTGTTGCGGCGAGCCCACTCGCGCAACCGTGTGGAACGCACATATTGATCGGGGGTCAGCTTAAACTCTTTCACAACCTGCTCGAAAGAAGTGACAGTCGGGACCACCGGGCCAATTGGCTCCGGCTTGCCCCAGTTTGGATTACCACGTCGTTTTGCCATTTGATCCGTTATCCTCTAGGGAGATGAGCAACAAGTAACACCCGGCGGCTAGTGAATTCCAGACAATCGGGCCCCGCCGGACATGTCAAAGCTCTCATTTTAAGGATTTTTTCTCCAAAAATCAATAGCGAATTCGAGCTACGTGATGCATGCTTCCCGCAACGGCATCAACAACCTACGGCAACCTATCGGTTCCCGGTGCACTCCAAACAGATGAGTTACTTGCAATCATGAAAGGTGGATGGTCAATGAACGCAGTTCGTTACTGGGCAGTTTTCTCCCTCGGAGTCGCAGCCGGCGCGGCCGCTGCTCTCATTTACGCTCCCCAGACCGGTGAAAGAACCCGTAAGCAACTCAGACGTCACCTGGAAGATGCAAGTGATTACCTCAAGGACGCCGGCGACGATCTCGGCAAACACGCCAACAGGGTCTATAAGACGACCAGAGATCGGGCCAGCGACGTAGCCTCAGCGGTGAGTTCGGTCGCCGGTAACGTTAGCTCCGTGGCCAGCAACAT
This sequence comes from Acidobacteriaceae bacterium, assembly GCA_049693715.1. GTDB lineage: Bacteria > Acidobacteriota > Terriglobia > Terriglobales > Acidobacteriaceae > PALSA-350. The sequence continues at coordinate 8,216 of JBAVQC010000446.1, forward strand.
CGCAGACAAAGTAGGGGATCTGGTCTAGAAAATCCGGGTACAGTCTCTCGGTGGTGTTTTCAGTCGTCCGTGGCGAACTCAGCCATGGGAAGACACCACCACTTCCCCCTTTGTCATCCGCTCGGCAATGGAGTTCCCACACACCCTCTCACCGCTGGGGCATCCGCACTAACCTCACCTGTTCCGCGACACGATACCCAGACCGCAGCGCCCCGTGAACGGTTCCCCAATGCCCACTGGTGTCAGTATGCTCGCCGGCAAAGAAGAGCGTCTGCTCGACCGGCGCCGAAAGATCATCGGAAGCACCGATCGCCCCTCGCGGCACATAGGTGTAGCTTCCCAGGCTGTACACGTCTTTTTTCCAGTCATGGTGATGCCAGCGAACCAGGTGCTTGCGTAATTCAGGAAGTTCACTGCCGAGCAGGCCGGCGAGGGTGGTGAGCCCCGTTTCCGGCAACTGGGCCAAGTTCGACTGGTCCGCCCTTCGGCCTGCCAGCCACGCCGTCAGCATCGAATCCGGCCAGGGGGCCGTGGTCCAAAACGTGGGAGGAATGAAATCCGGAGCGAAAAGAAAGCTCACCCCTCTTAATTTGCTGAAGTGTAACCAGAAGCCGCGGTCGAATTCATACGCCACGCGAGCCGCAGTGCCCATGGCCAGTCGATCCGCCGCAGCGAGAATCTCTACCGGTTGGGGCACAAACGCGATCCGTCTCGCTTGCAACACCCCCAGGGGCACGGTAATAACTGCGGCCGCCGCCTCGAAGAGCTGATCAGTCCCGGTAGCCACCTCCACCTTTCCCGGCTTCCAGGTGATGGTCCGCACCGGAGATGAGGCCTCCCATCGTCCACCTGCCTCCTGAAAGCGCAGCAGCAAAAACTCCGGCACGCGCGCATACCCTTCGACCACCCGGAAGATGCGGTCACCGGAGATGGCATCTTCGGCCGCCTGTTGTCGCTCGAGGGAGCGAATACTAATACGCCTGGCGTCCGCCGCATTGAACCCTTCGACATAGTGGGTCGCCTGGGTTAAGGCTTCCGGCGAAAATCCACGCTGGGCCACGAATTCACTGAAGCTGAGGTCCTCCTGGGGTGGCTCCAGGTGGGCGAGCTCATTAAACAGAGCGTCCACCTCAGGCTGACCGGCGCAGGGTTCCATCACGCCGCGCTCCTTGTGGATGCACAGGGTTTCACCTCCGAGCTCGAAGCGGGTGAGACCCGCCTCTTCAACCAGGTGAATCAACTCCATCGGCAGACCATGAACAAACTCGGCGCCCAACTCCACCGGCAATTCCCCAACTGCGGGCGGGACGGTGTAGATCCGGCCTCCGACCCGGTCCCTTGCCTCAATGAGCACAACCTGCAGCCCAGCTTCCGACAGGGTGCGGGCCGCCGCCAGTCCAGCAATCCCGGCGCCCACCACAATTACATCGTTCATTCCACCTCCCAGGTGAGCGTCTCGGCGCGTGGACCTTGCTTCGGTACCGGGTGCTTGAGCGCCTGGATGGATAAAACGCACCCAGCGCGCACCACCCCTGGAGTGAAGCGAAGTTGGCGTCCCCTGACTTGCATCCTCACCCGGGGCGCGGTCTGCGCCTGGGGCGAGGCAGGATGGGCCAGCGGAAGCTCGACTTCCCTGCTCAGGCCACTGAGCAGGCAAAGCGACACCAGGTCGCAGAAACCCAGGGCTGCCGTCCACCGGGCGAGATCATCCGCTTTGCCGCTGCCCTCGAGCCTTTGCCCGCGCTCCTTCTCCGCCTGCACGAAACGCTGGTGCACCGGATCATCTCCGGCCAGAAAACTGAAGTGACGGCTGATAATCATCGCTCCTGGTTTTGAGAGCGCTTCCACAGTACTGATCGAAGCCGTCCACGCCTCTTCTACTTCCCGGGGCGGGATGGAGATGAACGAAACAGGATGGCCTGCCTGGGCGCCACCGGATCGCAGCCGCTGAATCTGCTGCGCGTCGCTCGCAGCCCAGCCTGTATCGTGCATCTGAATAGCCCGCGTGATCTCAGGCGGCAAATCGCCGAAGCAGGTCAACGCCGCAGCGAGTTCTCCCGCGAGTACAGCATGCGCCGGCTGTGGCACCAGCAGGCAGGCCGAGCGCTGCTGTCTTTGTGCCGCTTCCACCCGCGCCCAGGCGGAGGCACCCACCTCGGCGCCCTCTTCCTGCTCCTGTTGCAACCAACCAATTACCATGCGAATCCTCTTGCCGTCGCGGGCCCCCTATCAGTTAACCTGACCCCGGGAGAGTTTGATGATCATTCAAGAACAGACAGCCGTCGATCTTGCCACCCCAACGGGCCCTATGCGGACCTACCTGTTTCGCCCCGTGACCAAGGGAAAGTACCCCGCGGTCATTCTGTATTCCGAGATCTTCCAGGGCACCGGCCCCATCCGCCGCTTTGCCGCCTTCATTGCCGGTCATGGTTACATTGTCGCTGTTCCCGAGGTGTATCACGAGCTGGAGCCGGCGGGAACCGTGCTGCCTTACGATCAAGCCGGATCCGATCAAGGCAATGCGGACAAATACGGCAAAGCCGTTTCCGCCTACGACAGCGACGCCCGCGCGCTGCTGGACTATCTTCATTGGCTCGAAGATTGCACCGGGCATCTGGGCGTGATTGGCATTTGCATGGGGGGTCACCTGGCCTTTCGCGCGGCCATGAACCCCGATGTACTCGCAGCCGTATGCTTTTATGCCACCGACATTCACAGCCACAGCCTGGGCCTGGGCAAACACGACGACTCCCTGGAGCGAGCGGGTGAAATCAAGGGTGAGTTGTTGCATATATGGGGACGCCAGGACCCTCATGTGCCCCTCGCCGGACGAAACCTGATCAAGGCCCGGCTGGAAGAGGTGGGCGCGGACTTTCAGTGGCTGGAGGTCAACGGCGCGCACGCATTCATGCGCGACGAGGGCTACCGTTATGACCCGGAGCTGGCGGGGATCTGCATGCAGATGACGCTGGCCCTGCTGCACCGGAAATTGACACTGTGACTGATCAAGAAATAAAAGAAATGCCCGTAAAGGCGCCCGACGATCCATCCAGTGATCTGGGGTTTGGCAGGGTCGTATCGTCGCAGCGTGAGCTTCGCCTGCTTAATCGGGACGGCAGCTTCAATGTGCAGAAGCGAGGCCGGGGTCTGCGCACCTTTCTGGCCTACTCCAACCTGGTGAGTACGACCTGGAATCGTTTCTTTGTTTTCGTCGCTGTCGTCTACCTTACGCTCAACGGTTGTTTCGCTATACTTTACGACGCTTGCGGACCAGGGGGTCTGGTCAACACCCTCAATACCGGAATTAACACGCCTTTTCTGAAGGCCTTCTTCTTCAGCATTCACACCTCGGCCACGATAGGCTATGGAAGTACCGTGCCCGTGGGTCTGGCCACCAACATCCTGGTCGCGCTCGAGTCCGTCGTGAGTTTGTTGGGCCTGGCGGTAGTGACCGGATTGGTGTTCGCGCGTTTCTCCCGTCCGGTCGCCGACATCCTGTTCAGCGAGAATGCGGTGATGTCGTGGATCGGCAACAATCGCGCCTTCGAATTCCGCATCATTAACACGCGGAATAACCAGATCATCGATCTACACGTTCGCTTGCTGGTGTCGCGTTTTGAGACCAACGCGAGCGGGACCGCGGTGCGCCGGTATTACCCGCTCAGCCTGGAGCGGGAGAGCGTGGTGTTCTTTCCTCTTTCCTGGACCATTGTGCACATCATCGACCAGAACAGCCCGCTGTACGGAGTGACACAAGATCAGTTGTGTGCAGCCGGCGCAGAATTTCTCATTTTACTCACGGGCATGGACGAGACCTTCTCGCAAGTGGTGAATGCGCGGTCGTCTTACCGCGCCGACGAGATTATTTGGGACGCGAAGTTCACCGATATCTTCCTGTACGACCCGGAAGGAAGAATGGCCGGCATCGACATGAAACGCTTCCACGATACGGCACCCTTTTCTACCCCGCCCTAGCTATACCTTCTGTTCAACTGTGTCGATCATGGGAATGACCGCGTCCACATTTGTGAGCTTGAACAGTTCCAGGACGCGCGGGCCCACTCCGGCGGCAATAAACCGAACGCCTTTGTCCTGGCACCGGACATAATGCCTGATGACCATGCCCAGTCCCGTAGAATCCATGTAGGGAACGTCGGTCAGGTCGAAGATGTTAACCGTCGGCGACTCGCCGGTGGGCAACATCAATTGCAAATCGAACATCCTGCTGACGGCTTCCGAAGATTGACATTCAAACACGGTGCGCGCCGTGAAGGGTCCTGAGAAGTGGAAGATCACCGTTCCGGGAGCTTCGCCTTCTTCGCGTTCGAAGGTGAGAGGAAGTGGATTCGAGATCTGACCTTGAGTCATGGCATCAAACACTCCGTATTGAAGTTAGGCGGCCTAACCCAAGACCGACATGCCTCGCGGATGCGAGCCTAGGTGAAGATGCTGGAGAGCCCGCCGGCAACATCAGCATTTATACTCCGAAAATCTCCATTCTGAACTTGATTTTGCGAATCGGAAGTCACCGTCGAGCTCCAGTACGCGGTGTCGCCAGCGAAAACCTGCGGCCGCTGGGACGCCAGTCTCACCGTCAGTTCGCCGAAAAGAGTATTGGCCCAAGCGAACCACGGCCGCGTAAATACCTGCGGATCGTCCTTCTGGAAGGACTCGTGCATAAAGCCCGTGCCGGCGGTGGTGTTGCGCAGCCAGCGAAGGCACTGCCGGATCTCCGCATCATCCGTGGAGGTAAGCGCGCGCATGATGATCGACATCGGCCAGATCATATTCAGGCCGGCATGCGGACCGCCCACACCCTCCGCCGCGGTACCCCGGAAAAAATACGGATTGGCTTCGCCCAGCACAAATTGCCGGGTTCGCTGATAGAGCGGATCCCCGATACCGCAACAGCCGAGGTAGGGCAGACTCAACAGCCCCGGCGCATTGGCATCGTCCATCATGAGCGTGTTTCCGTAGCCGTCGGCTTCATAGGCCCAGATCTCGCCATATTTAGCGTGCCTTGTCTTGCCGTATCGGTTGAGCGCGGTCTCAACTTCCGTAGCCAGAGCGTGCGCTTCTTCGGCCAGCTTCCCATCCTTGAGAACCTGGCCGGCCAGCGCCGAAAGCTGGCCAAGACTTACCACTGCGAAGAGATTTGCGGGAACAAACAAGGGATAAGTGCAGGCGTCGTCCGAAGGGCGAAACATGGAAAAGATCATGCCCACGGGAATTGCGGGACTGCCGAATCCATCCAGTGTTAACGTATCCGTCGGTGTTTCTGATTCGCGTTGGAAGGAATACGGACCCCTCCCCTGCTTACGCTGTTGCACGCGAAACGTCCGTACGATCGTCCACGCGGCCTCTTTCCACTGCGCATCGAAGGGGCCGGTGTCCCCCGTTTGCTGCCAGTAGCCATAGGCCAGCCGAATGGGATAGCAGAGTGAATCCACTTCCCATTTGCGTTCGCCCACCCCGGGATAGTGTTTCGTCTTATCGTTCACTGCCCACTTGAGCGGCGGAGCCGTCGTATCGCGCATAAATGCATTCGCATAGGGGTCGATCAGGATCATGCGCGCCTGGCGGCGAATGACACCTTCCAGCAGCTCGCGCAGTCGATGGTCCTGCTTTGCCAAGGCGAGGTACGGCGTTACCTGCGCCGAGGAATCGCGCAGCCACATGGCATCGATGTCGCCGGTGACGATATAGGTATCCGGCTTGCCTCCGTAGGCGCCCGGGAAGACAGTTGTGTCGAGTGTATTGGGAAAACAATTTTCGAAGATCGTAGCCAGCGGAACGTCCGGGATTTGTGTTTTTACCTGCCGGATGACTGTCTCGACGGCTTCACTGGTGAAGTGCCGTGCTCCCAAGGCCGGCCGGGCGCGAGGCAGCTCCAGCTCCTTGGCATCGGCCACCATGGCTTCCTCTGCCCACATGCGGGATGTAAACGCCAAAGCAGCGGCTCCCTGCAGCCATGCCCGCCGGCTGATTGCGACCATCCTTATTTCCTCCGTCACGTCACTCATCGTACCGGAGAGGGATTCTTTTGAGGAAACCTCCGGCGCTAAACAGAAAGCGCAGGGGGTTACGGCTTACGCTGCTAAATTAAGAGTAAGACCATGCTCTATCCCACAGATGATCTTCGTATTCAATCCACCAAAGTCGTGCTTCCGCCGGTTTTTCTTGAAGAAGAGTTGCCGGCGACTGAGCGGGCTTCCTCGACGGTTTTTCAAGCACGGCATGAGATTGTCAACATCCTGAAAGGCAGCGATTCCCGGCTGATGGTTGTGGCCGGCCCCTGCTCGATACACGACACCAAAGCGGCGCGAGAATACGCGGGCTTGCTGAGGAGCGCCATTGCCGAGTTCTCGCAGGAGCTTCTTATTGTCATGCGCGTCTACTTCGAGAAGCCGCGCACCACGCTCGGCTGGAAGGGGCTGATCAACGATCCCCATCTGGACGAGACGTTCCGCATCAACGAGGGTTTGAAACTGGCGCGGCACCTGCTGCTGGACCTGGCGGAGATGGGCGTTCCCGCCGGGACCGAGTTCCTCGACATGATTTCACCACAATATGTTGCCTCGCTGGTGAGCTGGGGAGCGATTGGTGCGCGCACCACGGAGAGCCAGGTGCATCGGCAGCTCTCTTCCGGGCTATCGTGCCCGGTCGGCTTCAAGAACGGAACCTCGGGCAACGTGCAAATAGCGATTGAAGCGATTGTCTCCGCGTCTCATCCGCATACGTTCCTCGGGCACTCGAAGACCGGGCAGTCGGCGATTCTGTTTACGGCGGGCAATCCGGATTGTCACATTATTCTGCGCGGCGGCAGGCAGATGACGAATTACGATGCGGCCGCCGTGGCCGAGACCGCGGAGCAAATGGAAAAAGCCGGCGTCGCGCCGCGTATCATGATCGATTGCAGCCATGCCAACAGCAACAAGGACCACACCCGTCAAGCCCTCGTGTGCCGCAATGTCGCTGCGCAAATTGCCGCGGGAGACCGCCGCATCTTCGGGGTGATGATCGAGAGCAACCTGGTGGCGGGCGCGCAGAGATTGGTGCCAGGTAATCCGCTGGTCTACGGGCAAAGCATCACCGATGCCTGCATCGATTGGAGCGAAACTCATGGACTGCTTAAGGAGCTGGCCGCGGCCGTTCGCTCGGCTCGAGGATGAGGCGTGGACTGTCTAACAGCTCAGCGACCACCGTCGCTTTTACTTCTGGTTAAAAATGCCGGGAGGTTTCGCACCAAACAGCAGTCATTCATGCCACTTCGAGTCAGCGTCCTTGTCCCATTCGGCTCGCCTTTTTGTGAACCAGGCAACGGCCTCGTTGTATCGTCTTAGGATCTCGGGATCGGATGAGGCGGAGTGTTGCACCTCTCGCCGCTGGGCCGGTGTCAGCGACCAGGAGAGCGGATCGGTGAGTACACCGGGAATCGCGTGGCTGTCGGCAAAGACGACCCGATGGACATCAAGCCTGTCTGCCAGTGCATGTTCCAGCTGCGCCAGGGCGAGGCGGTTTCTGCCGGTTACGCTTTCGTGGCCGGCTTGCCATAGACCCAGAGGCGGAGCGAATAACTGGGTCAGAAGATTGGCGGGTGTTTTCGCAGACGTATTGTTTGGCCACCGGTCGAATTCCCCGCCTGTGTCATCACCGCTGTTACGAATCTCGATGAGCAGGATACGCAATTTGCGGCTGCTCGCCTTCGCCTCCTCCTCTTGGCTCCATGCTTCGCAAACATCCGTGCCCGCGGTTGGCGCACGGGCGAGAGCGTAGCGGAGAAACTCGACCACGGAGGCAGTTCCGTCGTTGTCGTAATACCCTCCGTCAACGAAATGCGGCGCATTCACCTGGTTGTCGACCGGCAACGGCACCCGGGCCGCGGAGGAGATGTAGGGAAAGGCGGCCGACAACTGCGCGGCCGTGGCCAGGGGAAGGTCGGGTGTGAATGCGCCTGCCTCGCGTTTGCCGGTGCCGTAGGTCGCCAGAAAGGACCTCGCTTTGTAGTTGGGCCGGGTATCGGGCCAATCCTCGCTGGTTTCCGCGTCGGGAATCCTGTAGTTGGCCAGCAGGAATCGCAGCCCGTCCTCATAGCTGGTGGTGTTCATGGTAAATGCGGGAAAGAGGTTGTGTTTGCTCGGCAACAGGCTCCTCAGGGTGAGCCTTTTTTCCTGCTCTTCCGCATCTGACTGGTGCTTCAGCCTGGAAGCCAGCAACCCTCGCCATCCGCCAGGCACAGTTTCACCACGATCGCGACGCCATGTGTCCATACAAAATTCGTTATACGTGTTGCGCGCTAAGGCCTTGCGCAGGGACCAACTCCGGTCCTTGAACAGAGGACTCTGGTCGAGGTCGCCGTCTCCAGTGGACGGAGGGATGAAGTAGGGGAGCAAGGGGACAAAGGTCTTCGGAAGGTCATAGTAGGCGAACCCCCAGCCGACCGCCTCCAGGCTGGAACACTGGGCCGTGATTTGCATGCGGGTGTAGTCCGGAACCCAACCCGGCTGGATTTCCCGCAGGTAAGAGAACAGGCCTACACTGCCGCCGGAGACCGTGCTGGCGAGCAGGAGAGACCGGTGAAAGCTGCCGGGGGACACCCGGTCAAAGGTCGCTTCCAACCTGGCCAGTACCGCGGCCGTCCATGCCGACGCGTGCAGGCCGCCGCCCGTCGCGGTGACCATGATCAAGGGACGGTCGTGCTCTGAGTCGTCGCGCTGATCCGCGCTGGCGGTGAGCCGATCCAGCAGAATGTCCTTTGGAGTAGGAACGCAGCGCGGTCCGGGTTCCGCGTCGGTGATGGAAAGATAGTGCTCTTCCTGCCCGTAGTCCCAATGCATAAGCCGGGGAGCGATGGTGATTACCAGAACGACGGTGATCACCGGGAGCCGGTAGCGGTCGAAGAAAAACGAGATGCCGCAAAGTGGCCAGCATAGCGCCATGGCCACGATCAGGATGGTGGCGAGCATCGGAAAGCGCTCGGCGTTGGTGAGGAAGTAGAGCAAGGCGATGGAGGCGACAAAGGCAACCACGGCGGTGGTAAGCCCAATTTTCCAGTTGCGGAGCGCTTTGACGCGCGCCGCCGACTTGTCCTTCCACAAGAACCACAGCGCGACGCCGGCCACGAAAGCCAAAGATCCAAGGGCAAACAGTGACCAGCGAAAGACCGGGACAGGGGCGGCCATGGGCCACAGGAGCAGGTAGATACCGAGGAAGATGAGCGCGCCGAAGGCGGAGAAGACGTGCCCCTCGTAAATGTGCCCTTCGGGGCCTACATAGCCAGGAGTATTGAGCAGTCCGGCGAGCCGGCGCAGCCAGCGCGAGAGCGGCGTGGCTTTTATCCAGGTAGAGGCGGCTTCCAGAGTCTTCTCTTCCCGGTCAAAGGGATCACCAGGCTTTGCCAGCCCGAAGAGGCGGCGGGGGAAAAGTAGCGTCCTGGCCGCGTTCTTTTTGAATTCGACTGTCTCGCTGGCCTTTACCGCTTCATAGGTCAGGTAATACCAGGCATTGGCGACCCACCACAAGACGAGTGCCAGTGTGGAGCCGATAAACAAACCGAAGAAGGCAGTGCCGAGAGGCACCCCAGAGGCGATCGCATTCCACGTGAGGTACAAGTAGACGAAGGTGTTTGGCAGCTGTGAGATCAGCAACGCCGCCCATTCCCGTTCTCCACGGTCGTTGACCAGCAGAATAATTAACGGAAGTGGCCGGCCGTCATCGAATTCGTCGTAGGCCTTGTCCCATCTTTCGGGCCCGTTGATCAGGACAACTCGTGCTGTGATCAGGGCAACAAAACCAGCCGACACCAGAAAGAAGCCGACACAGGCATATTGCTGGATAGTCTCCGGGGTCATGATTCCGGTCGTCAGCATCCCGGCCGATGAGGTGTTCAGGCAGCAAAGAATCAGCGCGAAGAGCCAAAGGCCCAGGCTGAAGCGCATGAAGTAGGCGTAGCGCACCCAACGCATCGCTTGATGAAGAAACACCATGATCCTGGTCGGCATTGGTCCCTCTAGCTTCCAGGAGATCCTACCGGAAGCAGCGCGGCTCTCATTACTTCAAGACAGAATTACTCTACGCCCAGCTGTTGCGTACAAGAGGGGACGGGGAAAGCAGGTGCTTGTTGGAAGCTTTGAAGAAGTCGGACGTCGAACTGGTTGTGGACAAAATCAAGTGATGCCGCAACAGCGGTAAGCTGGATCTTTACAGGAGAATGTATACCATGCTCCCCGCCGATCCGTTTTCGATCCTCACAATCGTGGTAGCCCCGGCAGTGCTCACGAACGCGTCGTCTGTTTTGGCGCTGGGCACGAACAATCGCCTCGCGCGCGTTGCCGATCGCACTCACGTTGTGACCGCGCAATTAGCGGGTGCCAGGGATCATGAGATCTGGGCCGCCCAACTTCCCGACCTGCAAACGCGTGCTCAACTGCTCTTACGAGCGCTTCGCTGCTTTTACCTGGGTCTCGGACTGTTCGCCAGTTCGGCTCTCATCTCGATTGCCGGTTCAATTGTGGTGTTTTACGGCCAGCAATCGATGTTCCAGGTAGCAGCCGGAATTGGCGTTGTGTGTGGAGCATCAGCGGTCATCGCGCTGGTCTGCGGCTGTGTCCTGATGATTCGCGAAACCCAGCTCGCTGTCAAAGGCTTAGCCTATGAAGCCAAATCTCACGCCGGTTAAGCGAGAACTGAGGCGTTTGCTCGCGGGGGCCCCACATCTCGCTGGTTTTTCGCGAGATGTGGGATACCACAGCGCTCAACCCCTATCTCCTTAACCTCGATGCCAGGCAGCAATTGCTCCAGTTAGCGGTGGGAGTCGCGTGGATTCATTAGCAGGTGCGCAGTCTGTAACTCAGAACGGGCCTGTTGCCGTCGCTTCACAACCTGGCATTAGGAAGAGCGGGCAAACCGCTCTTCCTATGCAGGTTTAATATCAGACGGCGTGACTCGCTGTGAGCGTTTCTTTCACTAGCGATGATCCTCTTCGTTTAGTTCGGCTGTAACTGGCGTCAACGTGCCGAACAAGCCATCCGCATAGCCATTGATGCCGGCGGAGAAAAATAGAGCCGGACCAGGAGAAGGATTCGCCTGGTTGTTAGCTCTGTTATCGAATTCAAGGGCCCACAATCCGTTAATGGCGATCGGACTGTCATTCGCATCGAGCAGGTTTCCAAGAAACCGCCCATCGGTGAGGTTGAAGGCAGCAATCGTGCCGCCGAACCGGTTGCCGATCAGGAGCGCGTGGCTAAAGAATCCAAAATCCTGCGGCGCCAGTGCGACGCCCCAAGGCGCGTTCAAGACTCCGGGTATGCGCTGAAGACGCTGGACGAGGACACCTACCTTCGAGAACACATCGACAAATCCACACTGTTCGCCGCAATCGTCATCCGCCGCGGTCTTTGCCGCGTTCTGCTTCGCGTAGGTTACAACCAGGTTCTCCCCAACAACCTGAACGTTGTAGGGCGCAAATCCCGATGGGATACGATCGTCGTCAAAAATTCCTCTGGGTTCAGTGAGCCGCTGAAAATTTGTGTCGAATACCTCGATCGTTGCCTTGGAGAAATTTGCGGCAACCAGAAAGTGATGTCCACCGGCCTCGGCCAAAGTGAGGCCGGTAAAAACAGCCCCGGTTTCAATGACTTGATTGACGGCCAGTTCGAGCGGCGTTACGGCCGGATTCCATGCGGAGATGGTGCCGTTGAGTGTAGCGAAAATAAACGATGCCGGAGCCGGCGTCTTGCCCGGCACGTTGGCGATCGCAAAGTCGGTCGTGCCATTAAAGACGTTCCCCGTAGGAGAGGAAACGCCCTTCGCCCCGGGAGCGTTGGGAACCACAACCGGGGATGGCGGCGCTACGATTGCTCCGGCGCCTGTGTATAGAGTAGAAGTGCCCGTCCCCGCATTGTTCACCCACCAGGGACTAGAAGCACTGCGAGTGAGGCCCCAGGCATTCTTGAGGTTTGGATCCTGGACTGCCACAGCTTGTCCATCAACATTTGCCAGATCGGATACCAGGTTGGTCTGCGTGTAGTGTTGGCCGAATGTTTCGATGGAACAGAACGATAGAACACATCCGACCGCCACAAGTTGAAATGCTTTCGAGGGATTCCTCATGCGCTATGCCTTCTTTGTAATTAATTTCAGCCAGCCTTTCCCATTTTGTTTTTCCGGCCGAACCAAATATACCCCGAGCGGGCGGGGCTAATCAGGCCGGCATTGTCTTCGTTTCGAAACATTTGGTTTGGCCTTGCTGCCCGTTCTTATCTTGTTGCCCTCTCCTATTATGGAAGCGCAGCGCAAAATAGAATTGTCGATTAAGACATGGTAAGTGTAAGCATGACTTATTGTTGGCTTCCAAGAGCCAGCTCACGAAAAGGGAGAACTCGTACTCTGGGAAGAGAGCCTGCAAAGTTGTGGGCCGGGTAAGCTGGTGCCCCTTGCCGGTGAGCTTTCATCGCGGCGCGACAAAGAAATGACAAATACGTGACAAATAGGCGGGGTATTGCTACTTCCCGAAGCTTCCCATTAACGGTGGGTGCAAAAAAATAGTGTGATAAACACACGACAGATAATTGGATAAACGACAACCACGCCCTGGAGCGCTTAGATGGCCCGGCAAAATATTCGAGGCTGTAACTGACGTTACTCAGAAGAAGATGGTAGCCTCCTTCTCCCCTCGCCCCTCAATTCGCTTTGATGACATAAAGTTCTTCAATGAAACGACTAAAACAGCGTCCACATGATCACACCACCGTGGCCATTTTCCGGCATCCGCTCGCTGGGTATGAATTGAAAGTGCGCTTTGCGCGTAGAGAAGAAAATCGGTGGCATGATACGCAATCCCCGAAAACTTTCTTGCTTCAATATTTCCCCGGCTAGTTAGCAGGGGAAATATTGTTGGCATCGACGCACACGAATTCAGGAACCGCGCTTCCGCGCAATCCGTACCTTCTTTGAACAGTTCGCTGCTCAGACGCCCTCCTGCCCCCACGGGTCAAATGGCGCCGCTCATCGAACATCGTTTACCAGGGAGCGTTCACAACCGTCCGCGCGTCTTTCCGCCGTCGAGCAGGTCTTGACGTCCCACGGACCGCGCGCTTGGTTAAACCGGCATAGTCACAGGGAAAGAGGATCGGGGATGCAAACACTGCTGCAAAACCTCCGCTTCAGTTTGCGCCTGCTGGGGAGGAACACTGGTCTGACCATCACGGTATTACTGACAGTGGCCCTGGGCATCGGCGCCAACACAGCCATCTTCACCGTGGATTATGCGACCCTGCTGGCTCCCCTGCCCTTTCCCCATCCCGACCAACTGGTGATGGTCTGGTCGAGCATCCAGGGAAACCGCAATGGAGTGGCGGCCGGCGACTTTTCCGACTGGAGGCAGCAGAACACCGTCTTCTCCGACCTCAACGCCTTTAGCGGCACCAGCTTCAACATCGCCACCAAAGATCAGCCGCAGTTTCTCCAGGCCAGCCTCGCCACTCCAGGCCTGTTGCAGATGCAGGGCGAGCCGCTGTTCCTGGGCCGGTACTTTCTCCCGGAAGAAGGACAGGCCGGTCATGAACATGTGGCCATCCTGACGCACAAGCTCTGGCTGAAGCTCGGCGCCGATCGAAAGATCGTTGGCACCACCCTACGCCTCGATGGCCAACCTTATACCGTCGTGGGCTTACAGGCCCCGGGCGACGCGGATCGGGGGCAGAACCAGCTGACCGTGCCCCTGGTCTTCAAGCCGGAACAACTGAACCACGACTTTCACTGGCTGCTGATCATGGGCCGCATGAAGCCGGGGGTAACCCTCCAGCAGGCGCGGCAGAATATGGATGCGGTGACGGCGCATATCGCGCAGGTGTACCCCAAGAGCGACAAGGGCTGGGGCGCCAAAGTCGAGCCCCTGCATAACGATTTCCTGCCGCCGGAACGAATCCAAATGCTCTGGCTGCTGCTGGGCGCCGTCGGCTTTGTGCTGCTCATTGCCTGCGTCAATGTGGCCAATCTGCTGCTGGCGCGCGGCATGGCCCGGCAAAAGGAGTTGGCCGTGCGGAGCGCCCTGGGTGCGGCGCGGTCCACCATCTTCGCACAACTGCTGACGGAAAGCCTGCTGCTGACCCTGGCCGGGGGCTTGCTGGGTATAGGCGTTGGATACGCCATGCTGCAGGGACTGATCGCCGTGATGCCGCGGGGCACATTGCCCAATGAGGCAGACTTGCGGCTGAATATTCCGATTCTCCTGTTCACCCTGGCGGCCACCACGCTGGCCGGGTTGCTGGCGGGCAGCGCGCCGGCCTGGTATGCCTCGCGCATCGATCCGGGTGAAACCATGAAGGAAGGCGGCCGCACCGGTATGACCGCCGGAAAGCAGCGGCTGCGGCGTCTCCTGGTTATTGGGGAGTTCGCGCTGGCGGTGGCGTTGCTTGCCGGCGCGGGCCTGGCCGTTCACAGCTTCTGGAACCTCACCCAGGTAGACCTTGGCATCCGCACCGATCACGTGCTCACATTCTCTCTGCCGGTGCCCGATGCGCGTTCGAAAGATCCGGCCCGCATCAGCGCCTACTACCGCGATATCCTCGCCCACATCGGCGCCGTTCCCGGGGTTTCTCATGCAACCGTGATGACCGGGTATCCCCTTTATGGCGCCGGTTTCGGCATGCCCTTCACGATCGCAGGAGGGCAGAGCTACGCCGATCCATCGCAGCGGCCGGGGGCTGGCTTTGGGATGGTCACGCCGGACTATCTTGCCACCCTGGGGGCTCATCTCATCAAGGGACGATCGATCAACGAAGAGGACACCGCCGACAGCGTAAAGGTGGTGATGGTGAACGAGTCGTTCGCCAAAAAATACCTGCAGGGAAAAGATCCGCTGCGGCAACGGGTGGTGGTGGAGCAGCTCATTCCCGGCGTGCAAAAGCTTGGGCCTCCGGTTGAATGGCAGATTGTCGGCATATATCAGGACGTGCATGCGGCCGACCAGCACCGACGTCTGGAGGAGATGCGGATTCCCTTCTGGCAAATCCCGTGGCCGCAGGGGACCGTCAGTGTGCGCACTGCGGAGAACCCGGCTGCGATGCAGGCCAGCATCGCGGCAGCCGTCCATGCGGTCGATCCGCAAATTGCGCTGGCTGAGCCTAAGACGTTGGATCAGGTACGAGACGAATCGCTGGCCAGCGAGCGCTTCACCTTGCTGCTGTTCGGTACCTTCGCTGTGGTCGCGCTGTTTCTGGCCACGCTCGGCATTTATGGTGTGGTTGCGTTTTCCGTCGCCCAACGCTCGCATGAGATCGCGATCCGCATGGCGCTGGGCGCAACCCGTAACAGCGTGGTGGCGCTGGTGCTACGCGAAGGCTCGATGCTGGCTGCCATCGGTCTGGGCCTGGGCCTGATCGGCGCCTATTTCGTCGGCCGCGCCATGCAGAGCATGCTATTCGGTGTGCGGGCGCTCGACCTCTCCGCGTTCGGCTCCGTAGCACTCATCCTGCTGGCCGCTGCCCTGTTGGCGTGCTACCTGCCCGCACGAAAAGCAGCGTCCCTGGAACCCATGCGGGTGCTGCGCACGGAGTGACACCGCGCTGTTAAGTATGCCGTCACAGGATTAACTAGGGTCATGCCGGGCTTGCCGGGCGCACTTAATCGACCGTGCGCCCGATCCTTCAGCCAAGCTTTTCTGTCTTCCTAAGGCGCCTTCCCGGCTCGGAGCGAACCCGAGGGATCTGCAGTTCTGCGGACACCGGCGACCCGGCCCCAGCTATGATTATGAAGAGTGAGTGAAACCCAAACCCCGGCCAGGACCGCGCAGAGTCTCCTCCGATTGTATGTTTCCTGGCTCGTCATCGGTGTGAGGCTTCTCTGGTTGCTCGCCGCGCTGCTCCTCATCGCTGCCCGGTGGGTCGATCCACCCACGACCGCGGTGCAGATCGAACGTCGCTTGCAGGGCCTGGTTCAGCCCGCGCCGTATCGTAAGCGCTACAGATTTATTCCCCTCAGTCAAATCTCACCCAATTTGCAGCACGCGGTCATCGCCGCGGAAGACGGGCGCTTCTACCAGCACCATGGGTTCGACTGGCAGCAAATCGAAAAAGCTGCCAACCAGGATTTGGAAGGCGGTCGCACGCGCGGAGCGTCCACGATTACCCAGCAACTGGTAAAGAACCTGTTTTTCGGAACAGGCCGCTCGATCCTCCGCAAGGGCGCAGAGGCCACGCTGGTGCCGGTGGCCGAATTCGCACTGGGCAAGCAGCGCATTCTGGAGATCTACCTCAATGTGGTCGAATGGGGACCCGGGATTTATGGTGCGGACGCGGCCTGCCGTTCCTACGACGGAACCGCGGCTCGCAATATCGACCGTGAGCAGGCGGCACGGCTGGCCGCGATTCTACCGGCTCCTCTGAAGCGCCGGCCCGCGCGCATGAATCAGTACAGCGCGCTCATCCTGCTGCGGATGCGCCAGATGGGTTGGTAGTCGGTTCCACTCCATGCCCTTACCAGGAGGAGCAGCCTAGGGGGTGATGATTCTCGCGCCGTTGGGGCCGGCCACGATCGCCACGGATGCCAGTCCCAGAAAAAGGCCGTGCTCGACGACCCCCGTCATGCTCTTGATGGTCTGGCCGACCGCGGCGGGATCCAGGATC
>JBAVQC010000447.1:0-15326 GCA_049693715.1 Acidobacteriaceae bacterium
TCGCGGCGTATTTCCAGCCGTCCCTGCGGGACTGATCGTGCTTTCCAAGCCAACCCAGGACTGGCGTCCTGGGCTAAGTTCAGCCGTCCCTACGGGACTGAGTTGGGAAATAGGGTTCTCACACACACACTTTCGCCCCTAAGGCAGCCACCCGGTTCGTGGGAACGCAATTGCCGGACATTGTTGTTGTATCACCGGATAAACGTCATCTGTGTGACGCACTACACTAGACCCAAGGCTGCCTTGGTTCAGTTGACGGGACAAGTCCTAAACCAAATCCTTTACGAGCCGCCCAAGCGTGACAATGCTGCGGCGGTGATGAGTTTGCGCTCCAGGTGCCGCTCCAGGCTTTGAATGGCGAACCGGCGAAGGTCGGCGCCGCGGGTACGCGGCCAGGCTTCCGCGGCAAACGCGGACGCGGGTGAGCGGAAGATACGAACCGCCAGAATCTGCGAATCCGGGGTCAGAGTAACCCCATGAGAACCGTTTTGCCCGGCCTGCCTGTGCTCATCGCAGACCAAACCATCCGAAAAGAAATGAAAATAGGCCGGCTGGCCGGCAAGCGAAGTGCCGCATAACAAACAGCGGCTCAAATCCGGGAGCCAGCCCATCAGACGCGTCGTCCACAGGGCAAAGTAAGTGATGGGCATCCAGATGTGGTCGACGCGGGTTTGCTCCAGCACCGACAGCAACAGCCGGAAGACCACGTCGTGGGGATCGTGATCCGGAAGCGTCTGCTCCAGAACCTCGGCGAAAAAAGCGAGGGCCGTTGCCCGCGCATAATCGACTGGTTCCGCCAACGGCGAGTGGAGAATCTCGAAAGAGTCCAGGCGAACCAACTCCTGGCCCGGCCTTTCGGCGTAGTGAGCGCGCACATACGTCATCGGCTCCAGCGCGCCACCGAAACGGCGGCGTGATTTGGCCGCAGACTTGGCAACACCTTTGATCTTTCCGAAATCGCGGGTGAAGAGGGAAACGATCTGGTCGGCTTCATGGACCGGCCAGGTACGCAGCACAACCGCTTCCACCTGGCGTACGATCATGGGCGCCCGGACACAACCGCGCCCCGTGACCTAGCGGCCGAAGTGGCCGGCGTTCTTGTCAGTAAAGCTCGACCACTTTTCAGGCAGGTCGTCTCCGGCGAAAATGGCCGACACCGGGCACACTGGAACACAGGCGCCGCAGTCGATACACTCGACCGGATCGATGAAGAGCTGCTCTGTCGCGGCGTACCCCGCTTCATCCTTTTTGGGATGAATGCAATCTACCGGGCAGGCGTCAACACAAGCTGTGTCCTTGGTTCCGATGCAGGGTTCTGCGATCACGTATGTCATAGGTACTATCTCCCGAAGTCGAATAAGTGAAAACAAATTGTACAGCAGGAACCGAGACTGCGAAGTTAGCGGGCCAGCCGCCGCGCGGCAAACTCGGCGGGCGTGGGCACGGGCTCGATTCCCCGGCCCGCAAACATGTCCTCAAAGAAGCTCAGGATCTCATGGGTGAGCTGCCCGTTGGTCGCCATCACCTCCTGGCTATCGAGGCGAAATGGACTGCGATCAAAGCGCATCATCGCCCCACCTGCTTCGAGCACCAGCAGCGCACCAGCCGCCGTGTCCCACGGGTTTAGATTGAATTCCCAGAACGCATCCACGCGGCCAGCAGCAACATACGCCAAATCCAGCGCCGCCGCACCGGCCCGGCGGACGCCGTGCGATCGCAGCGTCAGTTGCTGATAAAAGTGAATGTTTGGATTCATGTGGCGTTTGTGGCTGGGGAATCCGGTGGAGAGCAAACTTTCCTGCAGGTATTTCACCCGCGAGACATGCAGCCGACGCGCAGGCCCTGAAGAGCTCAGCAGCCAGGCGCCCCGTCCCTTTTCTGCGGCGAAGAGTTCATTATGCACAGGGTCGTACACCACTCCAGCCACAATTTCTCCATCCTGATCCTGTGCCAGGCCCGGGGGACGATGCTCGAGCCCCAGCGACACGTTGAAGAAGGGAAAGCCGTGGGAAAAATTAGTCGTGCCATCGAGCGGGTCGACATACCACCTGTAGGAGCGCTCGAGGCCGGAGCGGGTTCCCTCTTCGCCGAAGATGCCATGATCAGGAAATTGGCGGCTGATCCGGCTGACGATAAGTTTCTCCGAGGCTCGATCGGCTTCGGTCACCAAATCTACATCGCCTTTGTATTCGGTGGTGACGCCGCGTTCGAAGTATCCACGAAGAAGCTCGCCGGCTTCCAGGGCGATGTCTGCTGCACCGGCTGCGAAACCCTGATCAAGCTGCGGGGGAAAGTCCTTCAAGGCGCAATTCTCTCGGCGCCGTTGGGACGGCGGCCGCGTTCGCTGATGGTCCGAATTTGATGCTTGTAGATGAACAGATTGGGCTGCCCTTCGCGCGTGAGACGAATCATGGTGTCGTCGAAGTACTCGATCCACCCGGAAAGGTTCTCACCGCCCCGGAGTTTGACATTCACTCTTATCTGCTTCTCGCTCAGAAATCGCAAGTAGAGCGTCTCCTGGCCTGTTTCGCCAAGAGGCGGTTCTTTCTTACCCCGGCGGGTTGGGTTCTGGCTTGCCATGTTGTCAAAAGGTAGTTAAACACACAGATGCGGGTAGGGGCCGGGTTGGATGCATCTCAAAAATCCACATGCGCCCGCACTCCGGGAATGACTGCCGGGCCCCGGTCCCGATTGTAGCCCGGATTGTTGACAAAGGAGAGCTGCACCGCCATATAAAGGCCGCTCACGATGTGCGCGTTGTAATAAGTTTCGCTTACCTCTTCGCGGCCGTAATTGAGGCGGCCATCGCCCAGGATGAATCCCAGGCCGCCCAGGGCCAAGTACTGCTGGTGCTTGCTGCTGATACCTCCAGTCTCGAAAGCGCTCCCGATCTGATCCAGTTTTCTACCCCATGCATCGCCTGGAAGTTCAAAGCCGAACGCCAGCGTGTCGTTTATCTCGGTATAGGCGAAGGACTCATGGTGCCCTTCGTTCCATCCGGCACGAAGAAAGACGCGGAAGTTCGCCGGCAGCTCTTGTTCAACGTTCAGGCCAAAGCCCTGTTTCAACGTTCCCTGGTGCCGGTGAAGGGTGATGTCAGGAACCCGATCGGTATGGTTTTCAAACGCGGCGATGGCTTGACCGTAATCGCCCATGTTGCCGTGATTCAGGTAAGCCAGGGGGCGAATGTGGGTGTCCAGCCCCTGGAACCACTGCGGCTTCCATTCCAGTTCCAGGTTTTCCGCCCGCGCGCGGCGCAGGTCGGCGTCGAGGTTTATGCCATTGGCTACCGTCGGCAACAGCGCTTCCCCAAAGCGCGCTTCGAACTTCGGACCGGCATAACTGAGAATGGCGGCGATCGTATAGCCTCGTGTGTTGGCGGCGTAATCGTAAGCGCCATTGTTATCGATCGCCCAATTCGTAAACTGCAGATGCGGGTCGCCGCCCACGGAGTTGTTGTCGAAGAAATCGACCAACCCTATTTTGCCCATGATGAATTCGATTCGGCGCCGGGGAATCGACTCTTGCAAATAGAAGGGGTTGGGCGGTTCCTCGATTCGATCGGCGGTTAAGGGGAAGGTTTGGTGGATAAAGTAGCGGGCGGCGTAAACGCCTTGTCCCAGGGATGGGTTGCGCACCACGTCAAGATTGGTGAACGCTGCGATGCCGAGCGCCTGGCTCAGACCCTTTCCGCCTGCCTCCTCCGCATCGAAGACGAATTCTGTCCAACGGGCAAGCTTGACTCCTGTGTACAGGGTCAGCACACGAGATAGCGCCGTCATTTCGACCCGGCTCTGGAAGCTGTTGGTCCCGGCGTAGGGCGAGTGAAACGGGGTGTGGGCCTGGAAGATGAAGTTGGCCTGGCCCGAGATCCAAATGCGATCGGCGATGAGGTGGTGCGAAAAGACGGCTGGATTCAGCTGGTCATCGGACTGATCCGCCTCTCGCTGGTTGATGTGGGGCAGTGATGGACGGCTCACCGGAACCGGCTGGGACGCCGGTGCTTGCGGGTCGGGGACGAGAGCTTGAGGAGCATCGGGCAGGATCGCCTTTGCCGGCAATGCAGGCAGGCAAAGCAACATGGCAGCGATCGACAACCAAAGGCGCATCAAAACCCCGCGTGGAATCAGGACCTCGGTCGAGGTTAATTGACGAAACCTTAACAAATGTCACGGGGCGTTGAATTCTTCTGTCTTTGCGTGGAAGAAGCCTCGACCTCGAGGGGAGAACCGCAGACCCTTCGCAATTACTGCAATGGCGAAGGGTAATATCCAGGCCGATTGCGGACGATGTATCCCTCGCTCGGACTATTCAGCTTGACCGAGATGCTGCGAAAGGCGCTGCCGGAACGATTCGAAGGATAGTAGCCGAGCAGGTATTGCGTCCGCAGGTCTTCCGATAACTGGGCAAACGTACGCTCCAGCGAAGTGCCATCGGCATAGTAGTACTTGCCCCCTGTCTCCTGAGCCAGGGTGATGAGGGCGTGCTCTCCGGCGAGGTCTCGGCCGGCACTGGCGGCAATAGGGACATCGATGATGGGATAGACCATGACCTCGCCACGTAACGCCTGCTCCAGCGCCTGGTCGTAGGTGGTGCCTTTCACCGTGTTGCCACCGTCGGAAATGATGACCAGCACCTTACGGCCGGAACGCGTCGCCAGGCTTTGCGACGCCAGATAGACGCCGCTATAGAGCGCGGTGGCCGCCCCTCGCTGCATGTCGTTCAGCCCGCGATCAATGCGGCCGGGGTTATTGGTGAAGAAGATCATCTCGCGCACATTGTCGGCAAACTCCATGAGATCGAGGTGATCCACCGGGCGCAGCAGCGAATGCACAAAGTGCTTTGCCGCCTCCTGTTCCACAAACATATCCTTGTGCACGCTGCCACTGGTATCAATGGCGAGAACGATCTCCAGCGGCAGCTCCGACTGGCGCTCAAAAACAGCGATCTTCTGCGGATGATTATCTTCAGAAAGCAGGAACTCGTCCTTGGTGAGGCCTGCGACCGGAGCTCCTTTATCATCGGTCACGTTGACAAAGACATTCACCAGCCGGACATTGACGCTGATGGTCGGTGGCTGGGTGCCCGTCTGCGCGTAGGCAGCAAAGCTGAAGGCGCAGCAAAGTGCTGCGTAAAGTGCTTTCACTTCTGCACCTTCATTTCGACACCAGGATGGGAGGGAACGGTTCGCCGTCGGCCCAGACTGCTCCATCCTCAAAATGTTCCTTCTTCCAGATGGGCACGGTCTTCTTGAGCGTATCGATAAGCCAACGGCAAGCTTCGAAAGCCTGGGCCCTATGTGCGGAAGACACCGCAATCAGAACACTGGTCTCGCCCACTTCCAGCCGTCCCAGGCGATGCACCATGGCAACCTGGCGAACGCCATGCAGCGCGACCGCCTCTTCGGCCAAGGCCTTCATCTGGCGCAAGGCCATCTCCTGGTAGGCCTCATAGACCAGGAAAAGGGTTCGCCTTGCCCGGGTGTTGTTGCGGACGATGCCATCGAAAACCACGACGGCGCCGTCTTCCCCTTGTTTGATACCCGCCACCAGCGCCGCGGGATCGATGGGTTCGGTCACCAGGGCAATCAGCGCTTCAGAACCGCCGCTGACCGGAGGCAGCAGCGCTACTTCATCTCCGTCGCGCAGCAGCCGATCGCTGGGAGCGTAGCTCTGGTTCACGGCAACTGCCAGCGTGGACCATAACTTTGGCTGCTGTGGCAGCAATGCGCTCAAGTGACTGAGAACCGCATCCACGGTCGCGCCCGGCGGAAGCTCAAGCGTCTGGCTCTCGCTCGAGAGCATCTCTTTCAGCACTCCAAAGAACAAAACCGTGACCCGCATGGAAAGAGCATATCCGAGGTCCATAGAACACAGGTTAGACGCGTGCCTTCGCAAAATGGCGGCGGTTCAGACCAGAACCGGGATGTTCGCAACCCCGGCAGTGCCAAAGACTCTGCGGTAACGGGCAATTTCTGACCGCAAACCGGTTGCCTTGGCGTAGTTGTCCGAGAGTTTGACGGCCGGCCGGCCGTCGGCCTCGGTCATTTTGCAGATCAGGCTGGCAGGATGGAGACCATTCTTCCCCTTGGGGTGGCAGCCGCGAAAATCGTTGGTCAGCAGCGTGCCCCAACCGGCACTGAAACGGATGCGCCGGCCGGGCGTCCACTTGGTCTCGTCCGCAAAGTCAGCCGCGCTATGAAAGTCACTTGGCGCCAGGCCGGACGCGATCGTACCCATGAAGTAGGCATGCAGCCCGAGGATGTCTTCCACGTCCATAGCGTCTGAGGCGATGACCAGTTTCTGTTTTGGATCCCGGCCCCGTTTTTTCAGCCACTCGATGTATTCGTCCCCTCCGGCGTAGGGGTCCTTGCTGTCAATGCGCTGCCCGGTCCAGTCGGCAGTCCAATCGGGAGCGTCCGCCAGGAACTGCGTCGTGCCGTAGGTATCCGGCAGCATGATACGGATGTCGTGGCCATAGGTGCTCTGCCAAAGCTCCAGAATGCGATACTGCGAGCCTTTCAACTCGTTGTCACTGGTAGCCATGGCCGCCAACGCCATCGGCAGTTCGTGGGCATTGGTTCCCACCGCTTCGAGGTTGTGCTTGTAAGCCAGGTAGGTATTGGAGGTGCCGCTAAGATGTTCGCCCAGCGCGGTGTTCAAGGCCATCACGACATATTCCTGCCACAAAAAGCTGTGCCGGCGCCGGGTGCCGAAGTCGGCCACTCTCAGCTCGGGCACGCCGGTCAGCCGCTCGATCTTGCCCCACAGCTTCGCCTTGGCCTGGGCGTACAGAATATCGAGCTCGAATTCGCTCATCCCCTTAAAAGCGGCGCGCGACTTCAGCTCGTTGATGATGGAGAGCCCGTAGATCTCCCACATGGTCGCTTCGGTCCAGAGCCCGTCGAACTGCAGATGAAATTCCCCGTCGCGCACGGTGAGCCGGTAACTGGAGAGGCGAAAGCCATGGCCCAGCCACTCCAGGAAGTCCGGCTCGAAGATCCCGCGGCGGCCGAAAAACGTGTTGCCGGCGAGCCAGATCAGCTCCGATTTCAGAAAGCGTAGGCTCCGCACATGCTCCAGCTGTTGCAGTACCTCTTCACGCGCAATCACATCCGCGAGTCGCAGAGAGGACGACCGGTTGGTCATCGAGAACGATACCTGCGTGGTGGGGAAATGCTTCCAGATGAACTGGAGCATGAGGAGCTTGTAAAAATCCGTATCCAAAAGGGACCGCACCACCGGGTCCAAATCCCAATTATGGTTATGCGCCCGCTCCGCGAAATCAATGATCATCGAGGTCCTTGAACTTAAATGGCAAGCCCTACTCAATATTACTGGCGCACTAAAGAAAGGGCCCGCTGCTGAGCGGGCCTTGTTAGCACATTGACTGAGGTCTTAGACGCCGGCGTGCTCGATGATGTTCTCCCGGACTGCCTCGTCCTTCTTCTCTTCACCGGGAGTCTTGGGGAGCGCCACGGCGAGCACGTCTTCGATGCGGCTGGCGTAGTGGATGTTCACGCCCTCGATCTGATCGGCGGTCAGATCCTCCTCGACGTTCTGGCGATTTTCCGCCGGCAGGATCACATCCTGCACGCCGGCACGCTTGGCGGCGAGAAACTTCTCCTTAATGCCGCCGACCGGTAGAACATTGCCGCTGAGAGTGATCTCACCGGTCATCGCGGTAAGCGGACGAACCGCCCTGTCGGTCATGAGTGAAACCAGAGTGGTTGCCATGGTCACACCGGCCGACGGGCCGTCCTTGGGGATGGCTCCTGCAGGAACGTGGATGTGAATGTCCAGGTCCTTGGTGAAGTCCTCCTCCAGCCCCAGGGTGGCGGCATTGGAACGTACCCAGGTAAGCGCAGCCTGCATGGATTCCTGCATAACCTCGCCAATCTGGCCGGTCATCTTGAAGCCGCCCTTGCCCTTCATCCGGTTGGCTTCGATGAACAGCACATCTCCGCCTGCCGGTGTCCAGGCCAGCCCGACAGCCACACCGGAACGCCGGGTGCGCTCAGCCAGCTCGGTATCCACGCGAACCTTGATGCCGCCGAGGAACTCCTGAATGATCGCCCGGTCAACGACCAGGGTGCCTGTTTTCCCTTCCGCGATGCGCCGTGCCTGCTTGCGGCATACGGTGCCGATCAGCTGCTCCAGCTTGCGGACGCCCGCCTCTCGCGTGTAGTGACGCACGATGTAGCGAACGCCTTCTTCCGGAAATTCGATCTGCGGCGCTTCCCCTTCCCTGGTATCGATACCGTTTTCCTTGATCTGCCGCGGAATGAGGTAGCGGAACGCAATGTGAGTTTTCTCATCCTCGGTGTAGCCCGAGAGATCGATGATCTCCATGCGGTCGCGCAAAGGCTCCGGAATGGGATCGAGCATGTTCGCGGTGCAGATAAAGAGCACCTTGGACAAATCGAACGGTACATCCAGGTAGTTGTCGCGGAATGTATTGTTCTGCTCCGGATCCAGAGTTTCGAGCAGCGCTGAGGCTGGATCGCCACGGAAATCGCGTCCCAGCTTGTCGATTTCGTCCAGCATGAAAACCGGATCGTTGGCATCCGCGCGCCGCAGCGCCTGCATGATCTGCCCGGGAAGGGCTCCAATGTAGGTGCGACGGTGACCACGAATCTCGGCCTCGTCGTGCATGCCGCCGAGCGAGATGCGTTGAAACTTACGGCCCAGAGCGCGTGCGATGCTGCGGCCCAGCGAGGTCTTGCCTACGCCCGGAGGCCCGACAAAGCAGAGGATCGGCCCTTTCATGTCGGGCTTGAGACGACGCACGCTCAGGTAGTCCAGGATGCGATCTTTCACCCGCTTCAGATCGTAGTGATCGAGGTCGAGGATATCCTTCGCTTTGGTGATATCCACTTCGCCGCCCGTGGACTTGGTCCACGGCAACACTGCCAGCCATTCCACATAGTTGCGCGTGAGCGAGTAGTCGGCGGCCATGGGAGACATCCGGGACAACCGGCTAAGCTCCTTGGTTGCTTCCTTCTTCACGTCCTCCGGCATGCCGGCGGCTTCGATCTTCTGCCGAAGCTCTTCGATGTCCTTTTGGCCGTCGTCGAGTTCGCCAATTTCCTTCTGGATGGCTTTGAGCTGTTCGCGCAGGTAATAATCGCGCTGCGATTGCTGCACCTGGTCCTGGACTTCGGTCTGGATCTTGTTGCGCAGCTGCTGGACTTCCGCTTCTTTGGCCAGATGCTTGTTGATGCGTTCCATGCGCAACATCACATCGGGTGTTTCCAGCAGTTCCTGCTTGTCCGTGGTGGCCAGGAACGGCAGGGACGACGCGATAAAATCGACCAGGCGCCCGGGATCTTCGATATTCAGGGCAATCGTCTGGAGCTCGTCGGAAAGTGTAGGCGAGGTGGTGACGATCTGTTGGAATTGCGCGATTACGTTGCGCTGCAGCGCTTCCAACTCGGCGCTTTTGCCTGGATTGACTTCCGCCAGGTGGTCGACCGATGCCATCATAAACGGCTCAATCTGGTCAAATTCTCCCAGCTTGACCCGCTCGGTGCCCTCGGTAAACACAAACAGGCTCTGGTTGGGCATTTTAACTACCTTGTGCACCGTCGCCAGCGTGCCTACGGAGTACAAATCACTGGGTTGGGGGCTATCCATGCGCTCGTCGCGCTGCGCGACCACCACGATGGTCTTCTGCTCTCCCAGTGATTGAATGAGTTGAATGGAGCTTTCCCGGCCGACGGTCAGGGGCAGAACGGCGTGCGGGAAGAGCACCGTGCTGCGAACGGGCAAGATGGGGAGGACTCTCCCCTGTGAGCCGCCCTGCTCGCGCCGACTGGGGTCGGTAGGATTGATAATGCTTAAGAAATCGCTAGCCATGAGTACCCTTCTATCAGATTACCTAATGTAGATGCTGAAGGTCTCGGAAAGTCGCAAAAGGCGCCTCTTTCCCTCTATCGACGGACCCGGGCACTCTCAGGAGAACCACCCGGTCAGACCGGCAACCGCGCCGCCGGGTAGTGCCCCAGTTCCTTCACCAGCATGCACTGGCGGCGAAGTCGATCCAGGGCGGCCTTGGTTTCGCCCGGGTCGGCCACCTGGTAGTCCAGGTAAAAAACATACTGCCAGGGCTGGCCCTGTACAGGACGGGATTCTATCTTGCACAGGTTGGTATTGTGTTCCGCGAACACCTGAAGGGCCGAAACCAGGGTTCCCGGGCGATTTTCGACCGTAAAAGCAATGCTGACTTTGTCTGGGCCAGGAAGGGGCCTGACTTGAGCGCTGCTGCGAATGAGAAAAAAGCGAGTGTAATTGGCCGCATTGTCTTCGATCCCGGCAGCCAGCACAATACCCCCATAGGCGAGAGCGGCCTGCTCGCTGGCCACCGCGCCAGCCTCTTTGTCGCCTAATTCGGTTATATGTTTGAGGCTGCCGGCGGTGTCATAGAAAGCCGTCGGCGTCATGAGCGGATGCTCCGCGAAGAAACGACGGCACTGGGCCAGCGCAACCGGATGAGACAGGACCTTGCGGATATTCGCTACGCTGCTGCCCGGGACACTGATGAGATTGTGCCGAATGCGCAGCAGCGATTCCCGTTCGATTTGCACATCGGACTGGAATAGGAGATCGAAGTGTTCGACTACAGAACCGGCGAGAGAGTTCTCGATGGGAATGACCGCCCCGCAGACCTCACCGCTCTCCGCCAGCTTGAAAACCTCTGCCGAGTAGGCACAGGGAACAATGGTTGCCTGCGGCTCCATCTGTAATGCGGCTTGGTGGCTGAAAGAGCCTGGCTCTCCCTGGATGGCGATCCGCATTCCTGCCCCACAGACTTAATTCTGATGATACGGCAACCCACCCGGCTGCAAACGCACCAAAGTACAGCGTAACAAGACTTTACCGTCAGGAGGAATACACGATGCTTTGGACAATTTTTCTGGTTCTGTTGGTTCTTTGGCTGGTCGGCTTTATTGGGTTCCACGTGGTTGGGTTTTACATCCATATCCTGCTGGTCATTGCGCTGGTGGTCCTCGTTATTCAGCTGATCGGCGGGCGGCGAGCCATTTGACCCTGCTTCCAGCTACTGGCTCGGTTGCAAATAAACCGCTTACAGAGGCTAAAGGTCTTTTGCGAGGAGCAGGTATGCGGGAAACGGTGCAGGGGCATCTCAATTTACGTGCATGGAAATTTGCAGGCACAAGGAGATTAAAACTATGAACAAGGATCAAGTGGCCGGCAAGGTGGAGCAGGTAGCGGGACGGGTCAAACAGGGCGTAGGCGAAACCATAGGCAACCAGAAGCTAGCCAATCAGGGCGTAGCTGACCAGGTGAAGGGCGCCGCCAAGGAGACCTGGGGCAACGTAAAGGATGCGGCCGGGGTTACGGCGGATCGTCACCAGACAGAGGCGGAGGTCAGAGCGAATGATGCCCGTGCCGGAGTTCGCGAGAAAGTCGACCATGTTCGCGAGAACATCAATGACCGGATCGATGCCCACAAGGCAGAGGAGCGGAACAAGGCCAGGACGCCATAGGTTTACTTGTTGCTTTCGTGGGAACGCACCCGTCTTTGGCGGGTGCGTTTTGCTTTGAGCTGCATCAATGCGAAGGCAGCAGAAGGGCAGCTGCGACAAAGAAAAAAAAGACCATCGAAATGATCCCATTCAACGTAAAGAATGCGGCATTGAGGCGCCTTAAATCGGTCGGAGAAACGATGAGGTGCTCGTAGAGCAGCAGGATGCCGACGGCCGTTACTCCCACCCAGGCGATGGCATTGAGCGAAAAGAGCTTCAGCAGCCAGCACAGCAAGAGCATCATTACCAGGTGCATCGCGCGCGCAAACCAAAAAGCGGCCCGAATGCCCCAGGCTTCCGGGATGCTGTTCAGGCCGTTTTCCCGGTCGTGCGCCATGTCCTGGCAGGCGTACAGAACATCGAATCCCCCCACCCAAAACAACACCGCCGCGGTGAGCACGACGATGCGCGGATCCAATGAGCCGCGGATCGCGATCCACGCGGCTGCGGGAGCAATCCCCAATGCCAAGCCGAGCACCAGGTGGGACCAGCGGGTAAACCTCTTGGTGTAAGAGTAAGACAGGAGTACCAGGAGAACCACGGGAGAAAGCAGGAGCGTGACCCGATTCAGTTGAGCCGCCGCCAAAACAAAGGCCAAGGACATAACCGCGGTAAAGCCGCCGACGAAGGTTCGGCTTAGTAGGCCGGCGGGAATCGCGCGCGCCGCGGTTCTCGGATTGGCAGCGTCCAGACTGGCATCCGCAAAGCGGTTAAAGGCCATCGCGGCAGAGCGCGCAGTTATCATGCAGACCACAATCCAGAAAACTTTGTGCCAGGACGGCCACCCGGCGGCGGCCAGCATGGCGCCAGAAAGAGCAAACGGGAGAGCAAATATGGAGTGCTCCCATTTGATCATTTCCAGAGTAGTCCCTACATTGCGCAGCAACGGCATGAGTTCAGTGTACCGGGCGGGATCGGGTTTCAGAGCGTGCAAGCGTCGCAGGACAAAGAGCACAGCTTCTCAGGGTAAGCCGCGATAGAGGTTGCTCAGGATGGCGTCGCGGCGTATTCCCAGCCGTCCCTGCGGGACTGATCGTGCTTTCCAAGCCAACCCAGGACTGGCGTCCTGGCTAAGTTCAGCCGTCCCTACGGGACTGAGTTGGGCAAGGCGACGTAAAGCGCCTTCAGGACAAGCCCCGCGCCGGCTTGCATTCTATGACCACTTATAGTCATATATGGTCATGAAGCAGGTTCGAATTGCAGAGCTGAAATCGAAGCTGAGCGAGTTTCTTCGCAACGTGCAGCGGGGGGAATCACTTGCGGTCCTCGACCGCAATACGGCCATCGCACACATCGTCCCGATACGGGAACAACGTGGGCTACGGATTCGAAAGCCCGCATCGGGCACGCCGGCACCCAATAAGGTGCCGCTCCCGAAGGCGGCTAGCCTTACGTTGGACATCTTGGAGTTGCTCCTGGAGGAACGACAGAGCCATCGATGATCGCCTACATTGATTCATCGGTGCTGCTGCGTGTTGCCCTTGGACAGGCGAATGCGCTTACGGAGTGGGCCCGCGTAGAGCGCGGAATCTCCAGCGCATTGATCATGACCGAGAGCCTGCGGACGTTAGATCGCGTGCGGCTGCGTGCGAACCTCTCCGATTCAGAAGTAGCCAGGCGTCGCTCGACGATCCTTGCGATTATCGACTCACTGGAACTGGTTGAGATCGACTCGGTTGTTCTTGATCGTGCGGCACAACCGATGCCGACGGAACTGGGGACGCTGGACGCCATTCACCTCGCCTCAGTTTTGCTGTGGAAAGACGTAACCGGCATTGAGCCCGTAGTGGCTACGCATGACGCCGCGCTGGGACTTGCTGCCCGAGCGCACGGACTCAAAGTGTTGGGAACGTGATATCCGCGTAGGATGGACCGAATCGTAATACCGTCCGTGAGAAGCGCAAACCCGGATGTCTCTTCCTGAGCATCTCAGCAGCTGGCCGAGCGGGCCTTCATGGCCTGTGCGACCTCGTCGTTGAGGTAGGCCCGCGCCCACACATTTGTATCGGCTGCAATCATCGCGACTACCCGCGGGCCTTGGCCGCATTCATCTCCGCGAACGACATGACGCCGTCCGGCTTGCCGCCTTTGTCGGCCATCTTCCAGAGATCCTTGATGCTGTAGCGCACCGGCTCAACCTTGACCGCGCCGCTTGCAGACATGCTGAACCGGACTCGGCTCCCCTTCTGAAGACCCAGGCGTTTTCGCAACTCGCTCGGCAAGGTCACCTGCCCCTTGGAGGTAACAGTTGCTTCCACAGTTTTGATCGGGCCGGGAGAACTCGAAGGCATGGCAGGCTCCTGCTTACATTTATATAGGTGATTTCCTTACCTGGGACCCATGAGGCGACGCAGCTCTCCTGAGCCCGGGCGTCCCTGAGAATCTTTCGGCAGCTGATTCGGTTATTTATAAAATTCCATATTTTTAGGTCTTTTTTGCCGTTTTTGCGATTTACAGCTCAGCGGCGGTTGGCAGACCCGTCGTTTTAATCGAAAACGGACCTCTCGTGTCTGGAACGTAAGGTTGCGGGACTTCTGAAGCGGGTAAACCGGCCGGCGACGATGGGCTCGCTTGGGACGGGGTCCCGAGGCAGATCCGCTTTCGCGGCGGGAGCGGGATTGGGCTCGGGGATGCCAAAGTCATCTTCCTGCTGGGTAGGGGCAGAGCTTGGCTGCGAGTAGATGGGCGCAGGGACGGAGTTCTTCTTCGCAGAGCCGGCGCGACGGTCAGGGATAAGGCCCTCGACGGCCACGATCATTTGGATGGCCTTGACCTGCCCTGTAATGCTGCCACGGGTCATTTCGGAGCTGAGGTTGGCGATTTCCCAGAGACGATCCAGAACCTGTTCGCGGCGCTCTTCCTGGCGGCGTTGTTTTTCCGCGGCAAGGCGGGACAGGTCCGCTTCCTGCTGTTGGAGCCGTTGCTGCATGGCGGCACGGTACTCGAGCATGTAGGCGCGGACACGGGGCTTGGATTTGGTGTAGGCGGCGGCGGCGGGGTTGAGACCCACAGCCTGGGCGGCTTCCCGGTCGGTCATGGTTCCAGAGAGGACTAGGCGGGCATAGGCCATTTCCTGATCGGTGATGAGGTCGCTGACTTCATTTTTTGGCATAGGCGGCTCCTTTGTATTTGGAAAGGATTGCGTTCAAAATCCCTTGAGGATTTCCTTATTTTTGGACAAGGATCAGGCGTATCACCGGACAGCGGTAAAGACTGTCCTTCGCTCGCGTGAAGGCCGTAGACTACCGGCACTTGCCGGCCAGCGGGCGGAAACGCGAGGGTCCGCGAGCTGCCGAAATCGTCTTTTTATGGGTTAGATCCAGCGGTCTGGCGTAAAGTGTTGCCGCGGAGACTCTTTTGTTACACCGATGGTTATCGTTTTCGGAGGTTACTTTTGGCCGGAGCGGCTATTGAATGCTGCGCAAGTATCCTCAGGGCAGGTTGAGCCATGCGATCGGATGGAGAAGCGCGCGACGTCCGGCTGTGGTCGAGGCCACGAAAAACGTACGGGTTGATTGAGGAGCCCGGAGCATTCTCACCGGGGCTGAAAGCCCGGTCATTGCAAGATAAAGCGTTCTCGCGGGCTTGACCCTGGACTGAAGTCCAGGGTTTGTACGGGCTGAAGCCGGTACCTGGAGTTTCTACATTCCAGAGAGCGTGGAAGCATCCAAATATACGAAATGCGCGGGTTTTCTGGAGCCACCGCTCTGGTGGAACGGGCTTTGCCCCTGAGGGCTGCTAACTAAGGGAGAGGGAAGATGCCCTCAGGGGCTTAAAG
>JBAVQC010000448.1:0-14935 GCA_049693715.1 Acidobacteriaceae bacterium
ACGCAAATTGGATGAGAAGCCTGAGGGGAGCGTTCGTTGCGATAATCCGGCCGCCGGGTCTGTAACCAACACCCCTGCGGCCGGTCGCGGCATCCTGAGCAGAAGCATTTCGTTTGATGGTCGCCACTTCAAAGGCGGGGTGTGTGCCCGACTGGCCAAACAATCCGTATGCGGCCGTCGCCAGCAGCACAGCGATCATGACCACAACTGGCCCCAGACCGGTGCGGACAACTGGTCGCGGCTTGCCCAGCAACCGTGCGATACGGTCGGCCAGGGATCCGCTATTGGCAGCAAGCACAGCACTGACCTGCGAGGGACGGCAAGATTCCAAATGCGCCAGTGCGCGCGCATACGTGAGCGCATTGCCAGAGACCGAGACCGCCACATCATCGCAGCACAGTTCGCGCTCGGCGCGAATGTGCCCCGACACCCACCAGACCGCAGGGTGGTAGAACAACAGAGCTTCCCCGACGCTCTGCAGCACGTTGACCAGATAATCGTGGCGCCGGATGTGCGCCAGTTCATGCAGCAGCAGAGCCTCCAGATACTCGGCAGGCAGACCGCCGAGCCCCCCCACCGGCACCAGCACAACCGGGCGCAGCCAGCCGACCACCGTCGGCACCTGCACCAGCGCGGAGACGAGCAACGGTACGGGACGAGACAGACGAATCTGTGCACCAAGCTTCCTTAGAGCCTCCTGCCATTCCGGAGGCGCACGCCGGACCAGCATCGACCGCATGCGTGAGGCAACCACCCAGCCACCCGCCAGCCGAAACCAGAAGGCAGCCGCGCCGGCGAGCCAGACTATTACGATCCACGCCAGGAACTGTGCCGGCTGTACGCTGGGTACTGTGGCGCGGACGGAATCGGGCAACGTAGCGGCGGCGACACGGGTCGTGGAAGGGGCAGGAGGAATACTGCGGATGTGATAGGCCGCGCCAGGACTTGCGTCCGGTTGCTGCATCAGGCACCACGTGACTAGCGGAGCGGCCATCATTGCGGCCAGAGCCGCGCAGGCTAGCAGCAGGTATCGGGCGTTTGGACTGGACCTGCGCACCATAGTTCTGCGAGCGGCCGTATATAAAAGTGCAATTGATAAGCCCTGCCAGAGGAAGTCGACGAGCGTCCATCCGAGGCGTTCTACCCATGCCTCGGAGGAAAGCATTTGCATGGCGTTCATTCCGAGCCTTCTTTCTCTTTGGCAAAGATGTCCAGCATCCCGCGGATTTCGTCCAGCTCTTTACGAGAGACCGGCTGCGCTGCCAAGGCGCCTATGACCAAGCTTCGCGAGGAACCGCCGAAGACCCTCCTCAGGAGGTCGCCCGTGATCTGTCGCTGCGTTTGCTCCATCGGGACGCTAGCCTCGTAAACATGCGCTCCAAAACGCTCACCGCGAATGAGCAGGCCCTTTTCCGTCATCAATTGCATTGTCTTCAGCGTCGTGGTGTAGCGGTTGTCCTTGCCGAGATCGTCGTGAACTTCCCGTACTGTCGCCATTCCCAAGCGCCAGAGGACCGCAAGAATGTCGAGTTCGGCTGCGGTTGGAAGCGCTAAAGGCGCTTGCTTGCGGCGGGAAGAGGTCATCTCAGGCAACGTACTACGAAATAAATCGTACGTCAACGGTAAAAATCGTATGGGATCGTCGTGCAGTACGCACCCGTACGTTTTATTGGTTTGCCACTAACGGGAAGACCTTACAGTGGGACAGTTAGGTGCTGCGAGTCACTGCCGATTCCAACATCTATATCTCCGCATTCTTATCCAGGCGGGGCAATCCTTATGAATTCCTGCAACTGGCACGTCGAGGAAAGGTTCGCATTGCCGTATCCGACCCGATCCTGGCTGAGGTGGCAGATGTGTTGGAGAGAAAATTCGGCTGGCCCTCGGCCGATATAGCGGAGGCGAGGCGTCGGATTGAAGGCTTCGCTCACAAGGTAACGCCGTCCCTGACGCTTGACGGATCCGACTATATAGTCACAGGGGACAAACACTTACTTCGCCTGAAGCAGTATGCCGGGATTCGAATCCTGAGCATATCGGATTTCATGGGTCTTGGGCAGGAGCGCGAAGTCTGAACGGCTGTTCGCGCTGCATGAAAAAGCCGAGTATTAAATGGGCTTGTGCGCGAGCTCCGTCCCTCACCCGTAAGTGAGCACTTGGGTCGACAGGGAACGTAATCGCCCCATCCCGAATAAACCAAGGTAAAACTTCCCACAGCATAGCCCCAGGCATAAAAAGTGTGTTCTGGCCCTTACACAAAATCCCAAAGCGTTATATGCTCGCCGCAAGACTTAGAAAAACGATTTCGGTAGGGAGCAGATTCTCGCGCGTCCGTTCCCCAGCCGGCAGTTGTCGGTAGTTTACGGC
Source organism: Acidobacteriaceae bacterium (assembly GCA_049693715.1). GTDB lineage: Bacteria > Acidobacteriota > Terriglobia > Terriglobales > Acidobacteriaceae > PALSA-350. The sequence goes on from JBAVQC010000448.1 coordinate 2,368, forward strand.
CTAAACGCGAACGAAGGACAATGAACGTTGTCCGGTGTCACACCCGATCCCTGTCTAAAATCAGGCAATCCCAAGCATCCCGCTCCGACGGGATTTTTTACGAAGCTGGCAATCCGCTTGGCCTGGCAGCCCCCTGCCCGGCCACAGTCGCTTGCCTAACCGTTCTAAAACCCTTGTCCCTATCTCCTCTTTCATCACTCCAAGGAGCCACCTATGGCAAAAAATAACGTAACCGACCTCATCACCGATCAGACCGCCATGCAGCAACAGTTCCTCCAGCAGGAAGCGGACAAACTACGCCGGAAGGAAGAGCGCCGCGAACAGATCTTGGACCGTCTCTGGGAACTCGCCAAACTGAGCCCCGAAATGACCCGCAACAGCATCATGGGCCAAGTCAAGGCCCTCTCCATCATCGTGGCGATCGAATGCCTCATCCCTGACCGGCGCGCCGGCTCTGCCGAGAAGAAATCCGCCCTTCCCTTACCCCCAGCCCAAATCTATGAATCCGCGTGGCTTGACCAGCAGCAGGAGAAGGCTATCGACCGCCGGCCGGACCCGCCAGTTGCGCAAGCAGAAGTCACACCTCACCCCGTCGAACCCGGGCCCAAACCCACTCCTGCCGCGGAGGCGGACGTTCCACCGCCCCCCGAAAGGCCCCTGGGCCCGGCCTATGACGGCAGCCAGTCCGTGTTCGCTAACCTCTTTCACCCTGCAGAAAACACGCCTTGGGCGCCTCAAGCTCCCGCGTCCGTTCCCGCTCGAGACACCAGGGTCCCATTCTTCATAGCAAAGAACCGCTTCGGCCGGCGCCGCTGAGACAGGAAAACGGAAACCTTGCACGCACCAATCATCCCAAAACCGCAAAAAAGATCGAATTTTATCGAATTTTATGAAATCGGCGGGGATGCAATGGGAACCCGGCTCTTGTAGCTCTGTGATCTACGTTGCATTTCCTCAATCTGAGGTATAGGCGGTGGTGGATTGACGTTGTGGTCGAGCATGGTTCGGACCATTTCGAGTCTGTTTTTAGGCAACTGATCTATCAGAGTTTTGAGTTCATCGCGGGAGACCATAGTGCGGTCAGGATAAGCCCCTGGAGTCGATGCTTTCAAAGATGTTTTAAACACTTGTATCCGTCAGTTGGCGCCTTCAGCTAAACGCAGCTCTGCACGCCCTCAATCGAAGTATTCAAACATCTGCGGGTCGCAGTGGTACCCGCCGCACTAAGGTGTACAGAACAATGTCAATCTCGTGACACCTCTGCGGTAAGTGTTCGTTTTCTGTTACATATGTTTGGATCGCTTCCGCATTGCCCTCGCTCGCGAGTCATCCATTGGAAGTGGCGTGCACCGTACCCCTCGACCTGTTTGTTTTACCTTCTGGCCTCGCGAGGCGGCCAAAGCCGGTGCGGCAGAAGATAGGTAAAGCCGGCGAAGACTTCCCAGTGAGTGGACGTTGCGGTAAGGCCGCGGTCAAAGCCGCCGTCCCAAACCAGATTCTTGCGTTGTGTGTATCCCAACGCCCAAAGATTACCGACCGCCTCATCGTGCAGGAACGGTTGTGTAAAGTGCCAGATCTCGCCAGACACAGCAAGGCGCCGGGTGACTGGATGGGAGATAGAAAGGGTCTGGCCGAACTGAGGCCGGTGGACCGCATCCTGGGACATCCGATTGAAGATGAGGTTCGTGTCGTAATGGAATCCCAATACATCGGCGCTGGCAAGAAACAGCACCGAATCGATCGGGCTGCCATAGTCAAGTTCGGGTGCGGGACCGTCATACACTCGTCGCAGATAGCTGGCAGCAACGGTCGGGTTCGCATCGTGGCCTGCATGGAGTACAGCTTGTCCCCCCAGAAAATAGTCCGCTAATCCGGTTCCAAGCCGGTCACTGGCTTTGTAGCGGGCAGCCGGGTCGGTGACAGCCAGAAGCTGAAGACGGTCGGAGAGCGCCAGCTTTATCGTTTCGTTCAGACCGAACCGTGTGGTGAACTCAGGCGATTGCCATGCGCCGATCACCCCGTTTTCAAACTGCAGAAACCCAACCGGCGTCAGCGTCGCTGGAGTTGTAACGGTCGGCCTGCCTGGATTCGCAGCTTCCTCTTCACCGCCGGTCTGTGCGGTCTGCTGCGCCGCAATCGGTGCGACGGTTGCAAGCGAGATCAGCAAGAGCAGTATTTTGTGCCGGGGACTCAATCGTCCGCCAGCACTTCAAGCACGCCACACTCTCGGACGGTTCTGTCTCCGGTGCAGTTCTGGGCCATCCGGCCTAAGGCCCGTTGGATCGATCTCAGATCGATGATTCTCCGTTCAATGTTGGCGATCTTATCTTGTATTTGTCCGCAAACGCTGGAGCAAGCTCGTTCTGGCGTTGCTTGTAGCGCCAAAAGCTCAGCAATCTCGGTGAGTGTGAAGCCGAGCGCATGAACACGCTTGATGAGTCTCAGTTTCCGGATCATGGATTCCGGATAAATCCTGTACCCCGCAGGCGACCGTCTGGCTTTGGGCAGCAGCCCTTTGCGCTCATAGTAGCGAATAGTGGCCGGGTTCACCGTCGCCCGGTGTGCCAGTTGACCCCGCGTCAAGACTGTACCCATCTCGCATCTCCCAATTCAACAATAAAGCCTGAACCATGGTGCAAGGTCAACGCCGGGCACCCTGCGCTGAGATCAAGGGTATTGTCGGCTATTTGGAGTGATTCAACGGGTGCGGCGGATGAGTAGCGTGAAGTCGACCAGGCTCCGCTGATCGGCTCACGCAGAATTCTAAGTTTACGACAACAGACCGATAACGCCTTTCCAGAAAATGCCCAGAGTTTTGTCTCTGAAAATTGAGCGGTGGATGCGGTCCATCTAAGCTACTTCGGGAGAACGGCACCTGCAGACCAAGGCGGCACGATGCCGTTCACCCGGGCGTAAGCGATTAGTTGGCCCATGTGCTCGTTATCGTGACAGATGATCCGAAGGTACATCCCGTCCACGTTAACGGTCTCGCCATAGATCTTCACCTTGCGCTGTAGATCGCCAGGCTTCAGCTGGGCTCGCGCTGTCTTGACCGCCTCAAGAGAGTGTCGCAGGTATGCGACCACCTCCGGCTTGGACACAATCCTTTTCTCCACATCGTCCGACTCGAGTTCGGGTGGCATCTTCGGCCCGGTTACGCTGAGCAGGTAGTAGTTCGACTGGGCGATGTGCATGAGCACTTCGCTCACCGAACGCACCCCGGGCTCCGGCCTCCAACCGTACTTGTCAGCCGGAATCGCCTCTGCGAGCGAGACCAGCAGACGTGAAACGTACCGCCATTCGCCGTCGTATCCTTGCCAAATCCCCTCGTTGGCAGCCGCATCGGCAGGGCTTTGAGCGTGCACCGTATAGGCGCCTAAAAGAAGAGCAACGAAAACCAGTCTCCTGAGCATGCCCATACTTTAGCAGGCCGTTGAAACCTACATGGGCGCGTGCAGGAATTTCGTATGTGCTTCAAGCGAGAGATCGCTTCCGAGATGACTTTCGATGTACCAGAGTGCCTTGACCGTAACGCTCATGCCAGTCCAGAGTAGGGTACTTCGGAACTGTGCGCTTGATCGTTGTTGCGGTTCCCAACTTCCTTTTTCAAGTTCCGCGTGTGTTGTCGCCTACTCTTCCTTTCTATTCCTTCGCCTCTTTTGGAGTTACTTCCGGGTTGGTGGTGATACACCCGGAATGCCGGATCATGACGCGAACCTCGTTTTACCAGGCTGATGCAGTCCATTGGAGATAGCGGCGGATTATTGCGGAGTTAGCGTCATAGCCCCGAAATCGAATGTGACCGTCCTCTCCTCATTCAGCAGGTCGATACCCAAGTTGCCATCGGCCCATTTGCTCGTATCGCTGCTTTCTTGAGTGAGCACGTGAGGGTTTGTCAGCGTCACCGTATGCCCGCCTATCTGCAGGTCGTGCGATGGTAGGAGGATGGATTCATAGCTTGCGGAGCCGCCTACGCCAGTGAGCGTGTGAGGCTCGGATCTACCAATGGATTTCATACATCAGGAAAGGCGGATGCGAAAGGCTGACCAATGGAGCGGCGCGTGCTAACCACTCGTCGCGAATCGCCGTGGAACTCGCTGCACTAAGGTTGGACAGAATAATGACAATGCCGTGACACCTCTGGGGTGAGTGTTCGGTATCCTCCGTTTGGCTAATCAGGTGCACTTATGAGAAACCAACTCCCACGCACGGTTGCGTATTGCTTGGGCTTTTTCCTTTCTGCTTCGTCGTTGTATGGGCAAGTCTCGTTCTTTCAGCCCCCTTCCTATGCCGGATCCGGCAGTTTGTTCTCGGCGGATTTCAATGCAGATGGCAAACCCGATCTCCTGAGCAGCGATGGCACTCTACAACTCGGCAATGGGAATGGAGCCTTCACGGCAGGCACGCAGGTGCCGGGAACACCTCTGGCCGTGGCAGATTTCAATGGCGACGGCAAGCCGGATGTGCTGGAGACGGGAACCGGCACGCTGCTGGTGTTACTCGGCAACGGCGACGGCACATTCAAGGCTGCGGTCACAACCGCAAGCGGCGCCGCCCTGCAGCCCGTTGCCTCCACCGATCTGAACGGGGATGGCAAGGCAGATGTAGTGGGGATATTTGGCAGCAACTTGGTCGTCTATCTCGGTAAAGGGGACGGAACGTTTACGGCAGGGGTGTCGTACTCGCTTGGGGTGGCATCGCCGGGATCAACCGTCATTTCATTTGCCGATTTCAATGGCGACGGCAAAACGGATGTTGCCGTCAGCACGACAGGCACTGCAACCGGTATGGAGATTGTGTTTCTGGGAAATGGCGATGGAACCTTTCAGGCAGCCAGGACCTCAGCCGGCGTCCCTTCCTCTTGTTCCCCCGCTTATGCCGTTTCTGGAGATTTCACCGGGAACGGCAAACCCGGCCGCGCGTTGGACTGCGGGTTTTCTGTCGGGGTATACGGGGTATATATTCTGGCGGGCAACGGCGATGGAACATTCCAGGCTCCCACACTTTCCATCCCCAATGTGAACGGCCCGATGGCCGCTGCGGACTTGAACGGCGATGGCAAGCTGGACCTGGTCGTGGGAGTCGGCGCGAGCGTAAGCCAGGTCTTCCTGGGAAATGAGGACGGGACATTTTCGAACGCGAATAACTATGCTCTCAACTTTCTCCCTCCAGCGACCCCACCGGTTTTTGGAATTTCCATTGCTGACTTCAACCTGGATGGAAAGCCGGATATCGCTGTCGGCAACAGTCTCCTCATCGGCAACGGCAATGGCACTTTTCAGGGAGTGGAGGTGGCAGATACGTCCAGCCCTTCCCATGCCTTCGCAGCCGTCGGCAAATTCAATAACCAGCAAAGCGTCCCCGGCGTCGCGGCCGCGCTGAACATGGACATCGACATCCTCGCGAACGATGGCAAAGGCGGATTATCGCTGTCCCACACCTACGCCAACGTCCTCAATGCGCCGGCCGCCCAACTCGTCACAGGAGATTTCAATGGAGACGGCAATCTGGATTTGCTGGCCGTGACCATGGATGGCCCAACCGGGGATTGGGGCTACTGCGTTCTGTTGGGGAATGGCGATGGAAGCCTTCAACCACCGATGTGCAATCCTCAGGGCGTTCAAATCGTGAACCCCGCCTTCACCGCCACCAGCGTTGTGGCTGGCGACTTCAACAACGACAAGAAATTGGATGTTGCGGTCGGAGGGTTGAGTAACCAATCTCTGGCCGTGTTACTGGGAAAAGGAGACGGGACGTTTGCGCCCGCGGCATATGTGTTCGACGGCGGCGCCGATGCGCTGATCGCGGCGGATTTCAACAGCGACGGCAATTTGGATATCGCGGCCGGAGGGACTAACCAGACCAGCCAATCAGCGCTCTTATTGGGCAATGGCGACGGCACGTTTCAGGCAGCGGTTTTTCCGTCGGACCTTTCCGATTTTGCTGCACTCTTTACAGCCGGCCTCACGAATGACGATCATGCGGATTTGGTCTCACGCAACCAGGTCGCCTTGGGCAATGGCGATGGCACATTCACCCTCGGGCCACAGCTGCCCTTCTTCCGGGTCGGAGCGGCGGACTTCAATGGCGACGGAATTCCAGACTTGCTTGTCTCACCTGATAACACAGGTGTCCAAATCGTCGGACCTGACCAAACCGGAGTTCTGTTAGGAAACGGGGACGGCACATTCAGCTCTACCAATGACTACATTACGAACAACGGTGCACTCCAGACTCCGCTCATCGCGGACATGAATAATGATGGGCGGCCGGACATTGTTTTCTCGATTCCGCAGCTTGAACAAGGCGGCTTCAGCGGCTTTGGCGTGTTGCTGAATACGACCCCTGCGAATTTCTCACTCTCTGCCACAACGTTATCGCCGTCCACGGTGACGCCTGGAAATTCTGCGACTGCGACTATCGGCCTGAAACCGAACTTTGGATTCAACCAAACTGTGACGCTCGCCTGTTCCGGATTACCCAGCGGGACTACCTGTGCCTTCAACCCCGCGTCCGTGCCAGGCGGAACGGCTGCGTCGTCGTCGCTGACGATTTCGACCGCCGGCAGTACCGCCGCTGGAACCTATCCCATTGAAGTTCAGGCATCGGCTGGAACCCTTACGCACCAGGTCGCCCTCGCACTGGTAGTGCAAGCAGCTCCTGACTTCGTGATCACCCCGCCGTCCACAGCTTCCCAAACTGTCGGCGCGGGACAAAGTGCGATGTTCAGCTTGTCGCTGGCGCCTGTCGGCTCGTTTTCAGCGCCGATCAGCCTCGCGTGCGCAATCGCTCCGGCTGCCACTCCGGCGCCGGCCTGCTCCTTGTCGAGCTCTTCGGTGCAATTCAGCGGGGCCGCGGCGCAGACGGTGACAGTTACCGTAGGAACGACTGCGCCTGTAACAGCGATGGCTGTGCGAACAGGGAATCGCGCCGGTTTCCCAACGGCTTCGATGCCGCTGCTGGCCCTGGCGGGCCTGCTCTTGCATCGAAGGCGGAAACACCTTTCGATGCTGAGCGGATTGCTCATCATGGCAGCGTTTACCCCCTTGATCGGCTGCGGATCTGGCGGCGGGACGAATTCACATTCACAGACCATGCCAGGCACACCATCTGGGACCTACACCATTACGGTCGCGGCGACCTCAGGCAGCCTGACCCACAACGCAGTGCTGCAAGTGATCGTCCAGTGACTACGCTTCAAAGTAGCTGCGGCATTCTCCTATTCGCCTCGCAGCGCCAGCATGGGATCCGTACTGGATGCGCGTATGGCCGGCAGCGCAGAGGAGGCGAGCGCCAGCAGCAGCATCGCGACGCAACAAACTGTAAGCACCACGGGATCGAATGGACTCACTCCAAATAGAAAGGAGCGCAATAGACGGGATGTGGCTATTGCGCCCGCCAAACCCAGAGCGCACCCAAAGGCCGCGAGCTTTACCCCGGATGTCAAGATAAGCGCCTGTACCCGGGAACGTTGACAGCCAAGCGCGAGGCGAAGCGCCATCTCCGGTTCGCGTAATGCGACCGAGAAGGCAATGACGCTGTAGATCCCAAGCACACTGAGCAGCACGGCAATCATGGCAAAGGATGAGATCAGTACGGTGTTGAAACGGCGAGGCGCTTCGCTCCCGGAGATAGCGTCTTCCATACTCTGTACCTGGTAGAGCGGTAATTGCGGGTCAAGCTTCCGCACGGTAGCGCGCAACCCATCTTCCATTTGCTCGGGAGCCATCTGGGTGCGGAGGACTATATATCCATAGAGAGCACTCAATTCCCCAGATGCGGCAAAGTCGCCTTCCGTGGCGACCGACTGCGTTACGGGCTGGTATACCTGTGGCTTCGTGTCCGCATCGGGGGAGCCCAGCTTCACGTCCTCCACTTCGCCGACTACCGTCATCCAGGGAGTAGCCGTTTCCGGCAGGCCTCGGCGAAGCCGTTTGCCAATAGGATCCTGCCCCGGCCAGTAATGCTGCGCCATTGTCTGGTTAACGATCGCTACCAACTGGGAGTTCGCCTTGTCCTGCGGAGTGAACAAGCGGCCGCGCAGCAAACGAATACCAAGGGCGTGAAATGAATCGTCAAGTACCATCGACATCGAGGCGATATTCATGCCTGTACCCTTTGGCGGAACATAGCCATCCAGCGTAAAAGCGATATCGAAGCTATTGCCGCTGGCGGGCAACAGCGATGTAATGCCGGCGGAGTCAACCCCCGGCAACTGGCGCAGATTCCTGAGCAGGCTTTCGCTGAATTCGTCGACCGCCGGTTGGGTGGCATACTGCCGCTGGGGCAGAACGTAGAGCGCAGTAAGCGTATGCTCCGGGCGAAAACCCGGATCGACGTTTCGCATTTTCTCGAAACTGCGCAGCAGAAGTCCAGAGGCGGTGAGCAGCACCAGGGCCACCGCGATTTCCGCAACCACCAGTGCCGAACGCAGTTTCGCGTGGCCGCTCCCCGAGGTCCCGGTCCGTCCACCCGCTTTCAGTGTTTCGTTAACGCTGGTATGGATGGCGGCGAAGGCAGGAGCCAGTCCGCAAAGCAAGCCGGTCAAAAGTGTGAGTCCCATGGCGAAGCAGATCACCGGCCAGTCCAGGCCAATCTCGCGAATGCGCGGCAGCGTTTCGGGCAGCAAGTTCACGCCGGTGCGCAGAGCGATGGCCGCCAGCGCCAGCCCCAGCGTTCCACCGGCGAGACTGAGGACCAGACTCTCAACCGCGGCCTGGCGCAGCAAGCTTGCCGTGCCTGCGCCCAGGGCCATGCGAACGGCGATTTCTCTCCGCCTGCGGATAGAGCGCACCAGCAGAAGACCCGCAAGGTTAGCGCAGGCAATCATCAGGACCACGATCACGGCGAACGATAAGGTCCGCACCAGCGGGCGGGACTGTTCCACGGTGTCCTCTTCGAGCGGCGCCACGACAGCACGAATGCGAATGCTTCGCATAAAGGCCGGATACTCGCGCATGGTTTCCTCGGCCACGCGCTGCGCGTCCGTCTGCGCCTGGGCGGCGCTCACTCCTGGCTTAAGACGGCCTACCATGCGAAGGTTCCAGGACGCCGCACTGCCGGCGGTAAATTCCTCCGGTTTCAGGCTGAGTGGAACCCAAAGCTCGCTGTGGTTCAAGTGCCCCGGCGTGAGAGGAAACTCGAAGTCGCGCGGCATTACTCCGACCACGCTATAAGGCTTGCGGTCGAGGAGGATTTTCGTGCCAACAATGTTCGGGCTCCCCTGGAACCGGCTGCGCCACATGCCGTAACTGAGCACGGCCACGGGCTGGTGCTGATCGTCTTCCTGTTGGGTGAACGCGCGGCCCAGTAGCGGGGAAACGCCCAGGGCGGCAAAGACCTCACCGCTCATGCGCGTCGCACCCACCGGGACGGGATCGCCGGCGCCGGATAATTCGAACCCTGCGTGCTGATACCCGCCGAGGTGGGTAAACCCTTGCGCGTCGCGCATGTAATTACGGATGTCGGCAGCGGTTACGTTCGCGTGGCCGCACCATTCGCAATTCGATGCTTGCGGAACGTCGCCAAGAATGACCAGGTTCTCCGGGTTCAGAAAGGGCAGTGGACGTAACAGGACGCCCTCCACGATGGAAAAAATGGCGGTCGTCAAACCGATTCCCAGCGCCAGCATCAAAACCGCGGTCGCGGTAAATGCGGGAGACTTGCGCAGTTGCCGCAGCGTGTGGCGGACGTCTTGAAGAGTCTGAGCAACCCATGGATAGGAGCGCTCGTCGCGATGCTGCTGCTTGGTCTGCTCCACATTGCCGTAGGCTCGCTTGGCGGCGAGCCGGGCCTCTGCAGGCGCCATCCCCAGTTGCCGATAATCGTCTTCCAACAAGGTAAGGTGGGCGGCAACTTCTCGTGCCAGGTCGGCTTCGGCTTTGGCGTTGGTAAAAAGCCGCGCAAACTTCAGGAACATACGTCTCAGATGCTTCATGGCTTAAACCTCGTCCAGCAGGAGCCGCTCCACCAGGGCAGCCATCTTTCGCCACCTGTCCGTCTCATCTCCCAGAGCTTTCTGCCCCGCCTTCGTGATTTCGTAGTACTTGGCTTCCCGGTTGTTCTCGGTTTTGCCCCAGGTTCCCTTGATCCATCCGTATTGTTCAAGCCTGACCAACGCCGGATAAAGCGTCCCCTGGTTGAGATTGAGAAGGCGATCGGATATCTGCTGGAGACGGGTGGCAATCTGATAGGCGTGTTGGGAGCCCATGGTGAGAAGCGTTCGCAACACGATGAGATCGAGAGTTCCCTGGAGCAGCTGGATTGGTTCTCTTTCTTTACTAGACATGCAAGTGGTGTCTCCCGAAAACAGGATCTCTCTGTTTCACTTGTATGTCAACTGGAGGTCTTATATCTTTCTGGTGGGCAAGATCGAGCGTGTCCCCGAAAAGAAACGGTAGCAATTACCATACCGAGCAGCGGTCGCTCTCCACCCGCACCATGGCATCGGCCGCCTTGCACTGGAACGCCTGCTGAAACTCCGGCATATTGCTGAGTGGCCCCAGCACTCGGTATTTTCCCGGCGGATGAGGATCAGTCGAGACGCTGAGCCGTGCCTCCGCAGGCCGCACGATGGCTCCCCGCCACTGTCCCTCAGCCAGAAAGAATTGCTGATCCGGAGTATATCCGTCGACGGTAGGTTCCGGTCCCTTGCCTTCGCGGGAGCGCTTGTAGGCGCGATACGCCAGGTTCACCCCGCCCAGATCGCCCAGCGCCTCGCCCGTGACCAGTTTGCCCTGCAGGTGCAGGCCGGGCTCGACAAAGTAGCCGTCATACTGCTTTGTGGTGCATCCGGTGCGGGCTTCAAAGTTGGAGTAGTCCGCAGGTGTCCACCAATTCTCCAGTCTTCCGTCCCCGGCGTACTTCGCTCCCTCATCGTCGACGCCATGCGAGATTTCGTGTCCAATGCTCACACCCACGGCGCCGTAGTTGATCGCGTCCAGGCCTTTGGGATCGAAGCCGGGCGGTTGCAGGTAGCCCGCGGGGACAACAATCTCATTCATGTTCGCGTTGTAGTAGGCATTCATGGTGGGCGGTGTCATATCCCAGCGGCCACGATCTACACGCCTGCCAATCTGCTGCAAATCGTCGCGCACTTTATAGCGGGCGGTGCTCAGCACGTCATCAAAATAGGTGGTCCGGTCCACGACCACGCCGGCATAGTCCTTCCATTTGTCGGGGTAGCCGATCTTGATATTCAGCTGGTTAAGCTTCTCCATGGCCTTCGCTTTGGTGGGTGCAGTCATCCAGTCGCGGGTAGCGATCGACCGCTTCAATTCCTCGACGATGTTTACCGCCATCTCATGGGCCCGGGCTTTGGCTGCGGGCGGCAGGTAGCGATCCACGTACTCGTGTCCGAGCGCTTCGCCCAGCATCCGGTCGGTTGCGATGACGCATCGCTGCCAGCGCGGGCGTTGTTCTTTGGCCCCGGTCAGCGTGGTTCCGTAGAACCCGAAATGCTCTTCGTCAAACGGCGCCGCCAGGGACGTGGCCTCGCCGTTCAAGAGTTGCCAACGGAGGTAAACTCTCCACGCTTCGAGCGGAACCGTGGTCAGCAGGTTGTCGAACGCGGCCACCAGTTTCGGCTGGGGAACGTTGATGTGGCTTTCTTTGCTGACGGCCAGCAGCGCGAATTCCTGATCCCAATCGAAATGCGGGGCGAGTGCCTTTAGCTCCGCGAAGCTCATCGCATGATCCCGTACCGCGGGATCGCGCAACGCCACCCGGCTCAGCCGCGCCTGTGCCAGCGTAGTCTCGATCCTCATCACTGCGGCCACCGCTCGATCTGCCGCCGCCTCATCCATGCCGGCGAGGGTGAACATCTTGTGCGCGTAGACCTGGTATTGCTCGCGCGCATCTTTGAAACGCGGCTCATCCCGCAAATAGTAGTCACGGTCGGGCAGGCCCGATCCAGCGAGGTCGATCTCCGCGATCACGCGTGCGGGGTTGTGCAGATCCTGTGCGGATGACAGTTCGAGGGGTGCGCTTATATCGATTTGTTGCAGGCTGGCTATCTCGGCATCCAACGCCTTCGCGTCCTGCACGCTCTCGATCTTTCCCCACAACGTTTCCAGAGGCTTGAACGCCAGCGCATTCACTCGCGGTTCATCCATGCAGGCAGCGTAGAAGTCGCCGGTCATCTGGCCGGGGGAGCTCTTAGGCAGCGACGCCGCTTTTTGGGCGTCCTCTTCCGCGATGGAGCGCAGGCGAGCCAGCGTATCGTCCTGCGTGATGGTGCGGATGGCCCACACCACATGGATGGCGGGCATGGGATGGGTTGCGCGCCATTGTCCGTTGGCATACGCGTCGAAATCCGTGCAGGGACTGACCGTACGATCGATGTTTTCGGTAGGAACGCCGCGCAGTTGCGCGAGACTGGAGGGGGGAAGTGCCAGGCAGGCGATCAAAACCCAAGAAAAGACGCGCAAGTTTCCATCTCCTAGAACGGATAAGGATAACTCATGAACCTGGCGGAACAAGGAAAGGGTTTACCTTTAACGACTGACAGCCACCGTGTCTTTTGGCAACCGCCCTCTCCCTCACAACAACCCTCCCCTTTTTGTCATCC
>JBAVQC010000449.1:0-15488 GCA_049693715.1 Acidobacteriaceae bacterium
GTCGAAGGTGGCTTGATTCGTCGTTGCTTGTCCGGACCAACTTCGCTGCCCAAATCAATACAGCGTTCAGCATTGATGAAACTGCTTATCAAAATTCTGAGCGCGTTCAGGCGCAATATACGCGATCTTCGGCGGTTACAGAAAACGGTTGCTTTCCGAGCATATGAACGTGTATGTTGCATCCAACCGGCTGAACTCTTGCAGCGCCCAAGCCGGGCATTTGCTTTGATTTTGTAACACTGACTTTTTTAAGCCTTGACAAACCGGCAAACCCAAGGCTGGTTCTGAATCACGACGAACATCCATCGGCTTCAGATCAGCGTTGCCCAAGTTTCCGGTAGGTTTTCTCCCTTTCCCCTGGTTGCAATGCCGGAGGTGTCGTCGATCTATCGTCCCTATCGATACCGATAGGGCAACACACTGGTGCGTATTCTGAGAGCGCCATTTTGCATGACAGCAAAATGGGATAGGCGAAGCTCGGTCCGAAACTACGAAAGTTACTGGAAAGGATTGTTTCTCCTCCACGACAGCCATGAAGATAGCGTTTGTCAGTCAACCGATCGATACCATTGTTCCCCCAAATCAGAACTCCGTCGGAACCTGCACCCTGGGGGCGGCGCGCAAACTTGCTCGCTACGCGGACATTCTGGTCTACGGCCTCAAAGATAATCACAGAAACCCGGCCGCTGCACTGGTCCAAAACGGAATCAACTTCCGCTTTTTCCCTTCGACTCTACCGGACAGAATGCTTTTCGATGCCCAGAACAAATACGCGAAACTGTTCCACCGCTTCACCCCGATCTCCACCTCGTCCTGGTTGTTTCCGGATTACGGGCGGAAGGTCGCAGTCGATCTACAGCATGAAGGTTGTGACGTCGTTCACCTCCAGCACTGTTCGCAATACGCTCCCATCATCCGCGCCTTGAATCCAAAAGCAAAAATAGTCTTACACTTGCATGCGGAATGGTTCTCCCAAATCGATCCCGCCGTCATTGCCGCTCGCCTCAAGGCCGTCGATCTTCTCACCACTGTGGGCGATTATGTTACTGAGAAAACCAGGCGCGCCTTTCCCGCCGTCGCCCGCCGCTGCGCAACCACCTATAACGGCGTCGATGTTCAGGAGTTTCCAAGAGATGCGGACTATCGCGCGGGGAGAGAACGTAAAGTGAAGCGCATCCTGTACTGTGGCGCCGTCTCTCCTCACAAGGGAGTGCACGTCCTCTTCGAGGCCTTTGCTCTTGTAGCCCGCGAGTACCCTGATGTTCACCTTGACGTTGTTGGTCCCCTGGGAAACTATCCCATAGAAGAAAACTTCGACCTTAACGATGTTGAGACCATCAAAATGGTCGCGCCGCTATACGCCACACGTCACCGGTCGCGCATAAGGGCCATACTTAACCATAGTAGTTACCGCAAATCAGAGTATCTTACGCATCTCGAGATGAACCTGCCTCCGGATGTAGCCAACAAGGTCTCGGTCCTGGGCATGATCCCAAGACAGGAACTACTGGACCGGTATTACTCATCCGATGTGTTTGCTTTTCCCCCGATATGGGATGAGGGCTTTGGTCTCCCGCCAGTCGAAGCGATGGCCGCCGGTCTACCGGTCGTAGCCAGCCGCTCAGGCACGGTAGAAGAAACCGTGGTTGACGGTATAACCGGTTTCCTGGTGGCGAAGAATCATGCGGGGGAACTTGCGCAGGCTCTCCTGCTCTTGCTCAAAGATGACGCATGTCGCGAAGCGATGGGTCGGGCGGGCCGGCGCCGAGTGCTCAAACACTTTACCTGGTCGCGGGTCGCGGCAGACATGTTCACGCGCTATGAGCAGCTTTGCGGCCGGGAAACCTCCCAGCGACCCAATAGAGCTGTCGCCATCAATGAAAGAATCGACTTCTGAGCTAAGAAGAATCGGAGCAGGGAAGCGAGACCTCGAGCGTGGGATGCCCGCGGTCTCGTGCTTGAGAGTAGTTGCGTTGCGAGTTATGAATGCGCGGGAGACGATCCGACCGGTCGGGGCAATGCCAGCGACGATGCGCTGATGCGATGGCCGAGGCGTGTCATAGGTATCTCAATCAGGTAGCGGCTCAGGCACGCACACACAAGGATCGCCAGTAAATTCCACGGGGCGCGCTGCAGGAATCGGAAGCCTCCCCGTGCCAGTTCTGCTGTAGGTCCGGGCAAAAATAGTTCCTGCCACAGGTACAGACTAAAGGAAATCGTGCCCACCCAACGCAGGGGCCGCCATTCCAGAACACGTCCCAAGACACTGTACGGCTGGATCACTGTGCTCACCACGAGTAGAGGCAATAACACGGCGTCCAACAACGTCTGTCCTGGCGGATGCATCTTCTGCGCGATCACAATGATCGACGCGGGCACGAACCAGAGCTGCGAAAAATGAATACGAGTGGCCAACCGCTGAATATCAGGAAAATAAATCGCGGCGAGGCATCCCCACAGCAAGGCATCCATTCTGATGTCTGAACGTGCCAGCAAATTTGCCGGCGGGAGTACACCTGCCAGCAGTTGGAAATGCGCTTCGATGACCCGCCAGGCGAATACCATCATCGCCAGGAGGAACGCCACTCTACCCGCCCGCTTCGGCCTTACCGCCAGCAGCAGCACGGGCCAGAGGAGATAGAAGTGTTCCTCAACCGCAAGCGTCCAATAATGCGCGGTGTAAAAGCCGCCGTATTCGTCCATCCCCAGCGGCCTGTAGTTGCGGTAGAAAAGCAAGCAGCTGGGGATATCGGCGAAATTGAACGGCAGTGCAAGCAAGGCGGCCGCGGCGCAAATTGCGGCCAGCGAAACAAAGTACGGAGGTAATATGCGAAAAGATCTGCGGATGTAGAAACGGCGCAGACTAATGTCACGCGTCTCCTCATACTCCCGCAACAGCAGCCCACAAATCAGAAACCCGCTGATGGCAAAGAATATGTCCACGCCTATATAACAGTGGGCTGCCAACCTGATGAACCACGAATAGCCCCCGAAGAACCCCTCTCGGCCGTGGTACAGAATGACGCCAAGGACGGCGATACCGCGCCAACCGTCTAGAGTGGGAAGGTACTTCTTGTCGCGACTCATTCGCCCTCGCGCCAGGCAGCCGGCTCGGGCTAAACTACGCGGGCCGGTGCGCAGATCAGGTTTCCAGGAAGGCCGAGGATTCGGCACTCATCAAACCGTCGGGGGAACGGCTGCATCACGAACAGATCAAGAATTTCCAAATCGTTGTGCAGATCACGATTGTTAAGTACATCTTTACTTTAATCCGGTCGCGCTGGATAAAATCCCTATCTTTCGATATTGTGCCGCGGTTACTGTGGATTACAAGGGCGTCAACTCTGTGGGATTATGTCTGATAACAAATATTCTGTCAACTTATTCGAGGGCACGCCGTTTACAGGTTGCGGGAAAACTCTCTGTACGAGGCACCCGTGTCCCAGTCGTTAGCAGCCTTGTTAAGCCAACTTACAGAGCGATTGATACCGCGCGTGCATCCCCTCAGCAATGGCATTCCAGCTGAAGTAGCCCAACGCCCGCCGCCGGCCCGCGCGCCCCATGGCCTCCCGGCGTGCATCATCTTTGAGCAACGCCAGAAGCGCCTCAGCCAACTCCGCAGCATTGTTCTTCTCGACCAGATACCCCGTCTTCCCATCAACCACGGTTTCCATTACCGTGCCCGAACGGCTCGTCACCACGGGTAACCCTGCCGCCATCGCTTCCACAGGAGGCAGTCCAAAGCCCTCGTTCCAGATCGGAGCGAAGGCAAAGATATCTGCCGCATAGTACCGATCCACCAATTCCGACCGCGGAATCATGCCCAGGAACGAAACTCTCTCGGCCACGTCGGCCGGAAGGCTCGCCTTCAGGTAACGCAGGTATCTCTCACGATCGGTTGCTTTGCGCAAAAGCTTCGACCTGATCGCGGACCAGGGATTCATTGCATAGAACGGCGCCAACGCGCGAATGGTCTGCTTCTGGTCGCGCAAATCAAAATTCTCTTCGAGCGGGTAATTGCCAATGGGGCCAACGATGTCCAGCTGCACGTCAGGATACTGCCTGGCCACAGGCACGAACGCCTCCAGCAGCACATGCAATCCCTTGTGCGGGGAGACGGCTCCGCTGTAGAGAATCCGCTTCATACGCTGCTGGCTCGCGGTGTAATCTTTGTCTCTCGCAAACTCCTGAGCATCGATGCCGTTGTAGGTCGTTTCACAACGGCCCGCCACCACTGGGAACGTACGCTTGATCTTATCTGTTACATAATCCCCGACCGTGGTCACCAGGTCGACCGAATCCAGCCGGTTTGCCAGCACCGCAGGATTGCTTTGCGAAAACCACTCGGCATGCAAATGCAGTACGATTTTTGCCTTGGGATTGAATGCGCGAATTACGGGTGCGTATTGTGAGCAGTGCTGCAAATGAATCACGTCGCAGCCCTGTTTGCTCAGATCTTCTGCCACTTGCCGTCCGTAACCGGGATACCACCACCGGGAGGTGGAAATGGGTGTCGAGCGGCGAAAGAACTTGGCTAGCTGCCTCTGCATGACATGTAACCGCTTATCCGACCGCGTGGCGGGAAAAAAGCGATAGTCGATGCCCGTGTCCTCTGCCTGGGGTAGGTTCTCATGGATATCCGTGAGCCCATATACCACCACATCGTTGGACTGAGCCAACAGCTTTGCTACCGAGTAGGTACACGCACCCACTGAATTCTGGTAGGGAGGAATAATCGTATCGATGGGTTGACTGACAAACGCTATCTTCATGCTCACCTAATGAACCGGAAGTGGAATTTTCGGCTGCTACAACACCTGGGGAGGTGCGAACACAGCCCAAGCCGGCTTCCCGCCTTGGATCAGAATAAAACTGGGCCCTTGGTTCTTTAAGGAGGAGGTTTACTAAGCAGGTCTATTGTACCAAAGTTTGATGTTTTTATCGAAAGATAGGTTGTCAAGCTTTTCTCTTATGCTATCGGCTCGGTCATCGGCTGGTGGACAGTAGCATGCGTCTCGCGGAAAATACGCCGCAGTTCGCGGAGCTGGATCGGCCAATACGTCACCACCTTGGCCCCGGCCATGCAAAAGGCGATGCCCGCCAATCCCCACTTAGGCGCCACCACGATGGAAGTACCGATAATGCCCAACGAGCAAAGAACAAGTGATACGGCCAGGGCGTTCACCCGCTCCAGGCCTACCAGGAGTTGCCCGACGGTCATCAGCGCGATGCCCAGCGCGGTATACAGGGACAGCCCGATGATCAAGGAAGTGCTGGGCACTGCGGCCGCACCAGCCCAGATCCGGATGATGGGTTTCGCAAATATCGCCAGCACGACGAGGATCGGCAAGCCGAACATCAGCGAAGCCTTGTTTGCCTTCAGGTACGCACTCTTGATCCAGGTCCATTCCATCCGCGCCTTGGCTTCGCCAAAGGCGGAGACAAACGGAGCGGTCGCCATGTATGCCAGGTCAAGCGGCAAGGCGATGATCTTGTAGGCCACCACAAAAACCACAACATACTTTGGCCCCATCATTTGCGTGATGATCATGGGCTGGCTCTGGTAAATGCCCAACGAGGCCAATTGGGTAACCAGGTACTTGCTGCCCAGGGAAAACAACCGTTTGATGCAGGCCCACCGCACAGCCAAGGGAGAGGGCTTGAGCCAGTGATAGCGCCGATACAGGAAAAAAAAGTTGGCAACCCCCACGGCGCCACGCGTCCCCGAAAGTGCCAACACCAGTTGGGGCAACCCCCCGTGACTGCGGGAAACGATCACCAGGGCGACCAAGGCGAGTGAATTGCCGGCGATGCCCCAGATGTTGGCCAGATAGCCATCCTGATACGCGCTGTATATCGACTGTTGCATGCTCAAAGGAAAGTTCAATACCAGGAACGCAATGGTCAGAGCACAAGCAAACTGCAATTCATGCGTGGACGTAGCCGCGGAGACCCGAAAAACCTCTCGCCAGGGTATAAAGCGGAACGTTGCGGTGGCAAGAATAGCGGTCAGCACCCCAACTCCGGTCAGGGCCCAGAAGGCTGACGCTGCATAATGTTGTGCCCCTTCCCGGTCGTCTCTGCCGCTGGCCTCGGCCAGCACGTTGATCAACGCATTTCCTGCCAGCCCGAAATCCGTCATCGAGATCCAGGTAAGCAAACTGCTGATGGTAAGCCAGACACCGTATCGTTCCGCGCCCAGGTAATGAACCGTCAAGGGTACGGAAAGGAAGCTGATCGCAACATTCAGCGCCTTGGTAACGAAGGAGGAGGATGCCGTAATGCCGGCGCGGCGATAACGTTCGCCTCCACGGCTGGCACTGCCCTTAAAAAGCAGCGCCTTGAGTTTCCCCACTGAAAATCGGCTGGGACTGGGTTCTGATGTGGCCAAAAGTTCCTCGCGGTCCCCGCTCTTGTGGTGGCCACTAAGGCCGAAACGGGACTTTTAGGGGAGGGGTTGCCGTGGAAATACCGAGCCTTGCCCACTACTCCGAATGACTACCATCAACATGTCAACCGTTGCTCTTAGTAGCACTATACAAAGCAGTCAGGGCGCTGTCTCTCGGCAGTCGCCGTAAAAAGTTCTCATCTTCGCAACACGGCGAGCTCCAACCGGGACCCCGTGCAATTGAGTGAATTATATAATTTGGGCACCCAAAATCAATCCATAAGGTGAACAGCCGCGCATCTTTTGTTACTGAATGGTAGAGTTTTTCGGTTACCAACAGGTTTGGTCTATAACCCGCCGATTTAACTACATCTTGTAGCGTCCAAGGTCCTCGTCGTTCAGGCCTTCGAGCCACCGTCGCAGCTCCTCGGGGGTCGTCTCGGCCATGCTGGGCGCAAGCTTGGCGATACGAATGACCTCTTCGCTCACGTAGATCGGGCAGTCTGAACGGAGGGCCAAGGCCAGCGCATCCGAGGGACGGGCGTCCAGGCTGACCACTTCCCCCTCCTGCTCCATCCAGATCACGGCGTAGAAGGTGTCGTTCTTAAGCTCTGTCACCACAACCTTTTGCACCGAAGCGTTCAAGCCCCGGACGAGGTTTTTAAGGAGATCGTGCGTCATCGGCCTCGGGGTGGCTGACTTCTCAATCTCGAGCGCAATGGCATTGGCTTCATACATCCCAACCCAGATGGGCAGAACCGTATCACTCTTGACGTCTTTCAGGATCACGATCGGCATGTTACTCGCCGGGTCCATGACCAGACCGCGGATCTTCATTTCGACATCCATGGTCGCTCCTTATACCGGCGCCACTAAACGGCCTCGCCGACAAGGCTGTTGGGGTGACTGTGGGTAATCCGCACCGGAACGTAGCTGCCGGGAGCGGGGCTAATGGGGGACGAGGTCGTAAAGTTAAGGGTTTTATTCTGCGAGGTGCGGCCAATCACCTGCCTCCGCTGGCTGTTATACCCTTCAACGGCCGCCTCCAGGGTCTGCCCTATGTGCCGGGCATAGTTAGACCTTTGAATTTCGCGTTGGCCATCCAAGAGGCCTTGCAGGCGGCGGCTCTTTTCCTCTTCCGGGATGCTGTCCGAGAGCGAAATGGCAGGCGTGTTGGGCCGCGGCGAAAACTTGAAAGCGAACACCGCATCGAATCCGACCTCGGCCGCCAGGCTCAAAGTCTGCTCGAAGTCATCCTCGGTCTCCCCGGGAAAACCCACAATCATGTCGGTGGTGATGCTGATGGGACGCTGGGCCGATTTGATCCACGCGATCCGCTCCAGGTATTCTTCGCGGCTGTATTCCCGTTGCATAGCCGCCAGCACGCGCGTCGATCCGCTTTGCACCGGCAGATGAACGTGATCGCACAGTGCCGGAACCGCATCGATCGCGGCGACGATGTCGGGGGTAAAGTCCCGCGGATGCGAAGTGGTGAACCGCACCCGGCGAATCCCCGGTACCTCTCCCACCGCAGCCAGCAACTCGGCAAAACTACGTTTGCCCTCACGATCGTGATAGGAATTGACGTTCTGTCCCAGCAGCTGGATCTCGGTATACCCAGCCTCTGCCATCTGCCGCGCCTCGGCCAGCACGGAAGTCGAAGTTCGGCTGCGCTCCTTGCCGCGCGTGTAAGGCACCACACAGTAGGCGCAGAACTTGTCGCATCCCTCGATGATGGTGATGTAGCCCCGGTGGCGATTGGTGCGCGCAGTAAACTCGGTTTCGAAGGTTTCTTCCGTCTGCCGGTCATCCAACCCGGTAATCCGCGACTCCCCTGCTTCCAGCCGGACCAGCATCTCCGGCAACTTTCGGTAGGAGGCTGATCCTGACACCAGCGACACATAGGGAGCACGCTCGAAGATGCGCTCGCCTTCCTGCTGCGCCACGCAACCCAGCACCACGAAGCGCTTGCCCGACTTATAGAACTTCTTGTAGTCGTTCAGGCGATTGAAGACCTTCTGTTCGGCTTTGTCGCGGATCGAACAGGTGTTGTACAGGATCAGGTCAGCCGCGGCTTCGGTATCCACCTGGGCATACCCTTCATGGCGAAGCGTGCCGATGACCTTTTCCGAGTCATGCACGTTCATCTGGCAACCGAAAGTCTCAATGTAGAAGGTTTTATTCGTCGCCATGTTGAGTCCGAGTATACCGCAGCCACCCCGAACCACGACTCCCGCGGCAAGCGCTGGTAATCAATACCAGAGCGGGAATTCACGCCCTCGATAACTGCTAAACTTAACCTGGAACCCTGGTATGAGACGCGACCGTGTTCGCGAACAGTGTTGGAGGCAGAAAGATGGCTGAATCGAACGGCAATTACCCGACAGGATTGCGGCTGAAGCTGGGCCTGGCCGAGATGCTCAAGGGCGGCGTCGTCATGGACGTGATGAGCACCGAGCAGGCCATCATTGCCGAGAAGGCCGGCGCCACTGCAGTCATGGCGCTGGAGCGCGTGCCGGCGATGATCCGCGCTCAGGGTGGCGTGGCCCGCATGGCCAAGCCGAGCCTGATCAAGAAGATTATCGGCGCGGTCTCCATCCCCGTCATGGCCAAGGCTCGTATCGGGCATTTTGCTGAAGCGCAGATTCTGCAGTACCTCGGCGTCGATTTCATCGACGAGAGCGAAGTCCTGACGCCGGCCGACGAGCTCCACCACATCGACAAGCACGCGTTTACC
Source organism: Acidobacteriaceae bacterium (assembly GCA_049693715.1). GTDB lineage: Bacteria > Acidobacteriota > Terriglobia > Terriglobales > Acidobacteriaceae > PALSA-350. The sequence continues at coordinate 9,126 of JBAVQC010000449.1, forward strand.
ACCCCTTTTGTATGCGGCGCCCGCGACCTGGGTGAAGCCCTGAGGCGCATTGCCGAAGGGGCGGCCATGATTCGCACCAAGGGCGAAGCCGGCACCGGCGATGTGGTCCATGCGGTGAAGCACATGCGACAGATCGTGAAAGAAATGAGAGCCCTGACCGTGCTGCATGACGAGGAACTCTACGCCGCGGCAAAAGAGCACCGCGCTCCCTACGAACTGGTGCGCATGGTAGCCAGGAGCGGCAAGCTGCCGGTGCCCAACTTCTCCGCCGGCGGCATTGCCACCCCTGCGGACGCCGCTCTCATGATGCAGCTCGGTGCCGAAGCCGTTTTTGTGGGGTCCGGCATCTTCATGAAGGAAGGCGCCACCCCGCTCGATGTCGAATTGGACGAGAAGACCGGGAAGCCACGCAACCCCGAAGAGCGCGAAGAAGCGGAGTCACGCGCCAAGGCCATCGTGATCGCCACCGCACATTACAATGACCCCAAGATACTGGCTGATGTGAGCGAGCAGATGACCGGAGCCATGCACGGCTTGGCGATCGCCGGGCTGGAAGAGCGCGAACTGCTGCAGACCCGCGGCTGGTAAGCCTGTGTCTAATCCGGTAGCGGATCTTCGCCGTCCGCGCATAGGCGTACTCGCCCTCCAGGGGGACTTTGCCGCTCACGCCCAGGCCCTTGAGGAGGCGGGTGCGGATTCCTTCGAGGTCCGCAAACCCGCTGAGCTGGAGGGGCTGGATGGCCTGATCCTGCCCGGGGGGGAATCGACCACCTTCCTGAAGTTTCTCGAGCGCGACGGCTTTCTCGAATCCTTGCAGCGCTTCCTGGCCGAGAAGCCCGCCTTCGGCACCTGTGCCGGCTGCATCCTGTTGGCCCGCAACGTGTCCCGCCCGGCGCAGGAAAGCCTGGCCGTCATGGACATCACCGTCGAGCGTAACGCTTACGGCAGGCAGATCGACAGCGCCATTCAGACCAGAGAAACCAAGCTGCCCGGCGGCCCCCTGGAGATGGTTTACATCCGCGCCCCGCGAATAGCCGCCGTGGGCGACGGAGTCGAAGTCATTGCAGAAAGGGACGGCTTTCCCGTACTGGTGCGTCAGGGCCGGCTACTGGCCGCCACCTTTCACCCTGAGCTCTCAAGCGATCGCCGCGTCCATCAACTCTTCGTAAACATGGTCCGCGACCAAGAGTGACACTCATCACTAGCAAATCCGTGGTGAACGCGCGAACGATTTGGGCTCGGGGTGAGATGTTGCGGGATACAGGTCATAAGCATCGTGAATCCCCATCCCCTTAACGTCCCTCCCGCCGATATCGTGCTCGTCAAGGGGCCTCCAAAGCGCACACAACGCTCTGCCGCATCCCACGGCAATCAAAGTTCACACCAATGAACTAGTTTTCAAAATGCAGTGGGAGCCGAGGCCCAAACAGGAGTAATCTTCAGAATGTCGGAGTTTATTCCATGCCCGCTACCTTCACCCGCACACCTGTAGAGACCGAGCGCAAGGATCCTGGATTTGGCGGCAAACCGCCGGTAGCCCGTAGGCCAACTGGTGGCGGCGGAGACGGCGAAAATTGGGAGAACCGCCCCTCCGGCCGCCGTGGACCCCGCGACCTCCTCGGCCGTTACCGCATGGTTCTGTTTTTTGCCCTGGCCAGCGACCTCATGTTCTTCATCGCCCTGGTAAGTGCCTTTTTCGCCCGCCAGAGCAGCGGCCATTTCACCCCCAACAACACCTGGATCATTGACTGGCACCCGGTCGCGATCCCTCCCATTCTGTGGATCAATACCGCGCTGATTCTGCTCAGCAGCCTGACCATGGAAGTCGGCCGCCGGCACTTTTTCCGGGAGATCGATGTCATGGAGGAATGGCTCGGTCTGGGCCGTCCTACCATCCGCCGCGCTGCACCCTGGCTGGCGGCAACCGCGCTCCTCGGCGCCCTGTTTCTCGGCGGCCAGTGGATCGCCTGGAAGCAACTGGTGGCCCAGGGCGTCTTCTTCGCCTCCAATCCGAGCAGCCATTTTTTCTACCTGATTACGGGCACCCACGGCCTGCACCTGCTGATTGGGGTCGCTGGATTGGCCGGCGCGATGCTGGCCCTTATCTTTCTACGCCGCATCGAACTACGACAGGTTGTGGTCGACTGCACTGCCTGGTACTGGCACACCATGGGTGTCTTTTGGATCTTCCTCTTCGGAATGCTTGTTTTCTGTCAATGAACCCATCGTGACCATCGGCATTTGGCCCCTGCTCAAATGGTCCGACTGGCAAGCGACAGCGGACACCCTCCACATGTGGACGCAGATCGTGGGCAAGACCCGCCTCGCCCTCAGCCCGCTCCAGGCTCACTGGTGGAATGTTCCCTTCTACGTGAGCGCCTGCGGCCTGAATACCTCTGCCATGCCTTACGGATCAGAGTTCCTCGAGATCACGTTCGACTTCGTGAGCCATGAATTGAGGTTCAGGAGCAGCAACGGCGCCACCCTATCGACCCCTCTGCGCGCCCAGTCCGTCGCCGACTTCTACCGCGAATACCAACGCAGCCTTGCCGCTCTCGGCATCAAGGTGGAAATCCATCCCGTGCCGGTCGAACTGAAGCATCCAATTCCCTTCCTCGAAGACGTCCAGCACGCGTCCTACGACCCCCAGGCGGCTCACACCTTCTGGAGAATCCTGTTGCAAGCGGACCGTGTCTTCCAGGAGTTCTCCTCCCGTTTTGTCGGGAAAGTCAGTCCCGTCCATTTCTTTTGGGGCAGCTTCGACCTGGCGGTCACGCGATTTTCCGGCAGACCTGCGCCGCCGCGCCAGGGTGCGGATGCCATCACCCGCGAGGCCTACTCGCAGGAAGTCATCAGTGCCGGTTTTTGGCCCGGCAACGGTGGATTCGGCGAAGCGGCCTTCTATTGTTACGCCGCGCCGGCACCGAAGGGGCTGGAAAACGCAGCGATCCAGCCGGCAAAGGCCGCCTACAACAAGGACCTGGGCGAGTTTATCTACCTGTACGACGACCTTCTCATGCAACCCTCGCCGGATGAAGCCCTACTTGCCTTCCTGCAGAGTTCCTACCAGGCAGCAGCCGACCTGGCGAATTGGAATCGCAGCGCGCTCGAGCGCCCTGCACTGCATCCCATCCGGGCCTAAGCCAAGCCAAGCTGCTCAAGACCCAACCGGGCGCCCTTCAAGTTCGCCAACTTCATCTCCGAATACTTTCGTGACAGAATCACACCGTCCGCGCCGCCATGGAACGCGGCGAGAACCGCATTCCGCGTCCCCTCCGGGCTGCACTTGCTGTGATCCGCCGCTGTCGGAATATCAATATCGATTCCCGGCCACAACTGGGTCTTCGTGCCCGCAAGACCGGCCCGCGCCCGTTTGGTTTCACGGTAAACATAATCCGCCGATAACCCGGTAAACGGAATCTCTGCCAGGCTCTTCTCCTTGTAGTCCAACACCCGGTAATGAAAGTCCAGCAACTCCTGCTGGGGCACATCCCCATAAAGCGTCCGGTGAACGCTCTCGATGTACTCGGCCATCCTTTCGCCACCGCAATTGTGATAAATCACAATTTTCAAGAAGTCAGACACCGGAGCGATCGCTGCCAGATCCTGCTCCGCGCGATAGATCGGATTGAAAGAGTTGCTCACCCTGCAGGGAAGCGGTCACCGCCGCCGCAGCAGCGCCCTGCAAAAACGTCCTTCGATCCACATTCACCATTCAGTCGCTTTCCCCTCGTCATTCAAGGCCCAGTAAACGAGCCGGATTTTCCTTCGCCATGCGATCAATCTCAGCCTGCGTAATTCCCTGCTGCTTGAGTCCATTGAAAAACAATATGAGCCCATCCGTATGCAGAGGATTCGGGGGCTGGCCCATATCACTCGAGAGAATGCAGTGGTCCACCCCCACATAGCGGATCGCGCGAGCATAGTCTTTAAACGTGAACTCCTTATACGATCCAATCAGCCCGTTATAGACAAACTCGATATACGCGCCCATCTTAGCCGCTTCCAGCATTTGCGCATCCGACATGTGAATCGGCTGCATCATGGCATGCGTCACCACCATGTGCTTCACTCCCCGGTCCCGTCCTTCGCGAATCATCAGAAGAGCTTCTTCGGCCGTCGGATGTCCCGTCGCCAGCACCAGGTTTCGCTTCGCAATCAGCGCAATCACCTGCCGGGTCTCAGGCAGCAACTCGCCATTCTGTGAGACGCGCACAAAGGGACGATCCTGCTTCGAGAACCGCACCTGGGCCTCGGAATCAAAGGTGCTCATCCACACCACGCGGCCGTAGCCACCCGTCGTCGCCGCCATGTGTTCCACCGCCGAAGGATTCATACCCCCAACGGAAAGGTTCAGATCCACTCCGCCAAAAACTTCGATCCCCGGAACCTCTTTGCGCACCACGTAAGCGAGCGAAGCCGTCGGCTCATAGTGGTTCTTCAGCACCAGGCCTCGCATACCCTGTGTCTTCGCCAGCCGCGCCAGGTCGATGGCGTCGATCTTGCGTGGTGTGCTGTCGGGCGCGCAATGTACGTGGATATCAATCACGCCCGCGAGCGGATTCTCCCCAGCAGCAGAACTCAAAGCCGCGGCAAAACCCAGAACCAGACCCAGCAGGATTTTCATCCGCATCCCCCTCAGGCATGAAACATGAGAAAACCCATCCAGGTGAGCCATAGCGTCAGCGGGTATGCAGCCAATCGTTCGAAGGTACCCACATCCTTTTCGCCCAGACTCAACAGAACCAACGCTGTCAGTCCCAACAATCCCGCCAACAGACTAATCGAGCCGCGAAAGCGCGTCCTCGCTGCCCCGGCGATCATTGCCAGACCTATCAGGATCATCGCCAGATTACCCGCCACCAGGTGCACCGTGGCGGCCACCTGATGCACTTGTGCATTCCTATCCTCAGGCGCCAGTCCCACTACCAAAACACCCACGCCGGACACCAGGAACAGCAAAAGCGCAACCCGGAAACTCCACTTCGCGGGAAACAATCGACGCATCAGGATAGCGCCCACCGAAATCAGCACGCCCTGGAGCACAAACGAACCATTCATGACCCAATACAGAGGTGAGTGCGCAGAACCCAGATCGCTGATCCAATTCATGCTCATGCTGTACTGCCCCGGCCAGCGCAAGCGCGCGATCTGTTCGGCAACAAAGAACTGAAAGCAGAGCGCCCACCAACCGGCGCCCAGCCATGGCGGCGTTCGCGGTGAAGATTCCATTCGTTTATTCTTGCATTATGGAATTCAGACGACTCGGCAATTCGGGATTAAAGGTGCCAGTGCTCTGCTTAGGCGCAGCGACATTTGGCGGTGAGGGCGAGTTCTTCAGGGCATGGGGAGCGACGGATGTCGCCGAAGCAACCCGCCTGGTTGACATTTGCCTGGAAGCAGGCGTGAACCTGTTCGACACTGCGGATGTCTACTCGCAAGGAAGGTCCGAGGAAATTCTAGGTCAGGCGGTCGCCGGCCGTCGTGACAAGGTCTTGCTATCCACCAAAGCCACCTTCCCCATGGGAGAAGGCCCAAACGATCTCGGCTCCAGCCGCCTTCATCTGGTTCACGCCTGCGAGGCCAGCCTCAAACGTTTGGGAACGGACTACATCGACATCTACCACCTGCACGGATTCGACGGGACGACCCCGGTAGAGGAAACCCTCGACACCCTGAACACTCTGGTAAGGAGCGGCAAGGTCCGTTACATCGCCTGCTCCAACTTTTCCGGCTGGCATCTCATGAAGTCTCTGGCGGTGTCGGATCGCTATGGCTGGTCACGCTACGTCGGCCATCAGGTCTACTACTCGGTCGTTGGCCGTGACTACGAGCAGGAGTTGATGCCCCTGGGCGTCGATCAAGGCGTAGGCGCCATCATCTGGAGTCCTCTCGGCTGGGGACGCCTGACCGGCAAAATCCGCCGGGGCCACCCGCTACCGGCGGAGAGTCGACTGCACAAGACTGCTGCGCAGGGTCCGCAAATCGAAGATGAATATCTCTACAAAGTAGTCGACGCTTTGTATGAAGTAGCAGCCGAGACCGGCAAGCCTGTGCCCCAGATTGCGTTGAACTGGCTGTTCCATCGTCCCACGGTATCGACAATCATCGTTGGAGCGCGCAATGAAACCCAGCTTCGTCAAAATCTAGCCGCAGCGACCTGGAACCTGACGCCCGCCCAGGTCGCCAAGCTGGATGCCGCCAGCAAAACAGCCGCGGCTTATCCGTATTGGCACCAGCGGCAATTCCCGGCGCTGAAGTCGGCAATCATTCCCTAGCAGATTCTGTGACCCTCTTGAAAACGGGGGCCACCGAAAGGCAAACTGCAGATCCCTCGGCTTCGCTCCCTATGTACAAAATGTT
>JBAVQC010000450.1:0-15047 GCA_049693715.1 Acidobacteriaceae bacterium
GATGTAGAAGGCTCGCCTTCGGCTTCCAGAGAGCGCAGGATGGCGCCGGCGCGTTCGATGGTGGCATCGGTACCTTCCATGGCCTCGACCGCGACACAGGCCTGCCCAGCCACTACCACGGTCTGTCCTATGTCAAAGCCGGCCAGGGCCCGGGCCACTTCGCGCCCATAGGCAAGATCCTGTTGCTCTTCCGCTGTGGGCGCGCGCGATGTCAACACGCCTGGCTTGGCCAACAACGGCTCCAGGTAGGTGGTGGAGGAGATCAGCTCAATGCCCTCGTCGCTCAGGACCCTGGCGACGGCGCCCAGCAGCATATCGGTGTTTCGGGTGCGCAGGTTTAAGAGCAGCTTGGCCAGCCGCCAGTCGGGACGAATGCTGGAGAAGATTTGCTTATGCTTCACCTGGCCCGCCATCACCGCCTGGGTCACGCCTTGCTGTTGAAAGGTCTCGATCAGCCGTGACAGCTCGCCCAGCGAGAGCCAGTAGACCCGTATGCCCGGGTCGGCCGCGGCGCGCGCATCTATCTCCGGTTCGGTTTCTTCCTTGATGGCGGCAACCACCACTTCGACGCCATGGGCACGGGCGGCGTCGAGCAGCAGAAACGGAAATCGCCCATTGCCGGCGATCAAACCCAGCCTGGTGATCGATGCAGGGGTCACGCTGCTCCTACTTGATGACGCCGCGTTGGGAACGCTCGATAAAGGCCACCAGGTACGCCACGGAGCCCTCCAGTTCGCCTTCGCCGCGCAAGCGTTCCAATGCCTGTGAGGTATTCAATTTTGCAGCCAGCAGGATGCGATACGCGTGCTGCAGTGCCTTCAACTGGGGCGCGCTGAAGCCGGAACGCTCCAGGCCGATGCGGTTGAGGCTGTAGGCATGGGTCTCGCGCCTGGCGGAAGTCAGGGAGAAGGGAAGGACGTCCTGGGTGATGGTGGTGCCTCCACCTACGTAGGCATGCTTCCCGATACAGCAGAACTGGTGCACGGGACAGAGCGCGCCGACGCTGGCGTGGTCTTCTACGGTGACGTGGCCGGCCAGGGTGGCGCCGTTGGCCAGGATGCAGTGGTTGCCGATGGTGCTGTCGTGACCGATGTGGGTGTAAGCCATGATCAGACAGTGGCTGCCAAGGCGAGTAGTGCCGCCGCCCCCCTGGGTTCCACGGGAGATGGTGACGCATTCGCGGATGGTGTTGTCATCGCCGATTTCGAGCGCCGTCGCTTCGCCGCGGTATTTCAGATCCTGGGGGGCGACTCCCAGACAGGCGAAGGAGTAGACACGATTCCGGGCCCCGAGGCGTGTCTTGCCGTCGAGAACGACGTGGGAGACCAGTTCGCAGTGCTCGCCCAGCTCGACATCAGGCCCGATGGTGCAATAGGGACCTACGTTACAGGACTCTGGAATGGAAGCCGTAGCAGCCACAATGGCTGTTGGGTGAATGCTCACTCGTGACTCACCGGCTCCAGGGAGGGATCGACGAGCGGATCGATTGCTGGAGCGGGCGCGGCTTGCCTCACGGGTTCTTCATTGCCGATGCGGGATGGCCGAGGCACCACCGCACACAGGATGGTGGCTTCACACGCCAACTTGCCTTCTACGTAGACCTTGCCCTCCAGGCGCGCGGCCAGGGGTCTCCAGTTCAACACGTCTACTTCAATGCGCAGCTGGTCGCCGGGCACCACCGGCCGGCGGAAGCGAGCCCGGTCGATACCGGAGAAGACCAACAGCTTGGTTTCATGTTCCGGAACCTCGGGAAGCAGCAGAACGCCACCTGCCTGGGCGATGGCTTCCACCATCAGCACCCCGGGCATGATGGCGTAGTCAGGAAAATGCCCCTGGAAGAACGGCTCGTTGATGGTCACGTTTTTGATGGCCACGATACGTTTCTTGCGGGAGCTTTCCAGTATGCGGTCAATCAGGAGAAAGGGATAGCGGTGGGGCAGAATGGACATGATCTGGCGTATGTCCAACTCGCGCGGCGCCTCCGGCCTGGGATTCTCGTCTTCCATGGTCGCAGGGCATATTGTAGAGCATTCAGAGCAAAACCAGAGAAGGTGTGCCCGGTTGAGTTTGCTCAACCTCGCCCCTCCCTGAGGGTCGCGTCGACTCGAATACCGCGGCTTCGGGAAGCGGCATCTTTGGTTTTGCTATTTCTTGATTTTGGCCGCGGCTTGATCAGGATTAAACATGTCTGGGGTCAACGGAACATTGTAGGCGGCGCGGGCGAGGAAGCGCTGATTGGTCATGTCGCCGTTGTGGTAGCGGGTGATGGCATACGCGGTGGGTAAGCCATCCACCATTTCGTAGCGGTCGTATTCTTCGGCGTCGGTATTCTTGTCCTTGTAAAGCGGATCGCGCCATTGGTAACTCCGCCGGAGGGGCAAGTGGGTCTCGGCATCGGTCAGGATGACGATGCTGTCGTTTTCTGAGTTGATGAGTGTAACCTGGTCTGCCAAGTGCCGCTGGACCAGGCTTTGGCCGCCGTAGATGAGGACCGTCCTGGGATCGTTGAGCCAAACGTGCATGGCTGTCTGTATGGAATGGTCGCGGCGGCGTATGAGGTCCTGAACCTGGTCCGCGGGCAGCTCTTTCTTACCTTTGTAGGTGACTTCCCAAACCTTGCCTCCGTCGATGATCTCCAGCACGTCGCGCTTCTTTCCCAGCTCGATGCGGGTCTGGTTGGGAAATTTCTGAATTTCGTAAAACTCCGCGGTTGCCCCGGTGGGCTTGCCCTGGTAGAAGCCCGATGTGCGCCCCTGCTGCATGCTGCTGACGAGCGTGAGCCACCGCTGACCACCCAGGGCGGTAATCATGGCATCCAGAGTTGCGCGGGCTTTCTTTTGGTTGGCGGCAGCATCCTGGTCCTGGGCCCCGGCTGGATGCACCAAAGTCACGATGAGTAAAAAGCTGACAAGCTGCAACGACAGTCTGCGAAGGCGTGATCCCATTCAACCGACTCCTGATGATTCATTGTACAAACGGTGAGGACCGACAAGAGCGTGGCTTCAAGGCGCTTAGCGGGTGTGTGAGAACCGAAAACATATCCACGAAAGGTCCGTAGAACCGCAGGTCCCTCCGCTCCGCTACGCTGCGGTCGGGATGACAAAGGGGAGAGTACACCTTCCATTTGCGATTAGTTGCTGGTGCGGTGAAACTGCAGCTCCCTCGGCTGCGCTCGGGATATGTTTTTAGGCCGGATGATTCCGACGGGTGAATTTACGGGCTGAAGAACGTCAGGTGCCCTTGGCCGCGCGGGCGGCCAGCAGCTTCCTTCTTTCCTGCAACAGCTTTCGTTGTGCCGAGAGCGGCAACGCGAGCACTTCCCTGGTCTTTGTGGGCAGCTTGGCGTAGATCAGCCGGCGCCCGTGTTCGAGCAGGTCTTCCAGTTCGCTGCCGCGGAGAACTCCCCAGTGTTTGAGTGCCACCCAGTGGGCTCGGGCCAAATACGGGGCGGGAAAAACGCCTTCGGTCTCAAGGAGCTCGGCATACCGTTCCGGCCCGGCAGCGAAGGAAAGGACCGCCTTTCGGTCGTCGTCAAGGTTCAGCACGGCAAACATCTTTCCGCCGATCGCTTTATCCCCAACCCAGAAGACGAGGTTTGCGCCCCATTGCATGGTTTCGACAACATGGGGCAAGCCCAGCAGGTATGCCCGTAAGCGTTCTGCATCCATGGTCTACACCCCAATGCCGATGCCGCGGATGGCTTGGCAAAGACGTTCGATTTCGGCCTCGGTGTTGTAGTAGTGGACCGACGCCCTCACCAGCTCATCAAGACCCCGCTGCTCCATATCGATGCGTGCGGAGGACCGTTCGATGGTTCGCACCGCGATTCCACTGGCCTTCAACCGCTGCATCACTTCTCCGGGCGAATGACCGTCGCAGGTAAAGGTCACAATACCGCAGCGAACGCGGCCCAGATCGCGCACGGTGACACCCTCAATTGTGGCCAACCGCTCACGCAGGAGTGCGGCCAGATACTGAACCCGGCATTCGATGCTTTTAAGGCCCAACGCCAACGCATATTCGATGGCTACCCCCAGTCCCAGCCGGGTGGCCGCAGCCGATTCCCAGGTTTCGAACTTTTTTGCGTCGGTGCGCACCTCAAATTTGCCTCGCGCAACCCAGGTGGCTGCGTGCAGATCAAGCGACGGCGGGTCCATCTGCGCCAACAGTGCGTTGCGCACATAGAGAAAGCCCGTGCCACGCGGTCCGCGGAGGTATTTGCGCCCGGTCGCGGATAACATGTCGCAGCCCAGGGCATTCACATCCAGGTCCATCTGCCCCGCTGACTGGCAGGCATCGAGCAGGAACGGAATACCTGCCGCACGAGCCAGCTCGCCGACTCGCGCGGCAGGCTGTACCAAGCCGCCGTTGGTGGGCACATGGGTGAGGGCAATTAACTTGACGCGATCGTCAAGCAGGGTGCGGAGAGCCTCCAGGTTAACCTCTCCGGCCTCGTCGCTCTCCACCACGTGAATCTCAGCCCCCGTACGCTGTGCCACCTGCAGGAACGCGATGTAGTTGCTGGCGTATTCGTTGGCCGCGGTCAGGATGCGGTCGCCCGGAGCAAAGCGCAGGGAGTAAAAGGCCATCTCCCAGGCGCGGGTCGCGTTTTCCTGGAGGGCGATCTCCTCCGGGGCGCAATGCAACAACCGGGCGACGCTGCCGTAGACGCCCGCCAGCTCCTGAGCCACACGGTCAGCCGCTTCGTAGCCGCCAACCTGCTCCTCCAAACGGAGGTGCTCGATTACTCGCGCGACTACGGGTCGCGGTTGGAGGCTCGCGCCCGCGTTGTTAAAGAACGTCGTCTGCTCGCAGCCCGCGGTTTCCGCACGCAATTGCGCCAGGTCCCAATCCTCTGCCATGGGTCTCTCCCTATGAAACCTTATACTGCTGAAGACATGGACTTTTTGCCAGTTGATGAGCAGTTGGACTACCTGCAGAAGGGCGCGGCCGAAATCATCCGCGTCTCCGACCTGCAGGAGCGCCTGAATCTTTCCCGGAAAGCCGGCCGGCCTATGCGCGTGAAGGCGGGGTTCGACCCCACCGCGCCGGATTTACACCTGGGCCACACGGTACTGATGCGCAAGCTCAAGCACTTTCAGGATCTGGGGCACCAGGTCATCTTTATGATCGGAGACTTCACTTCGCTGATCGGCGACCCCACGGGACGCTCGGTCACGCGTAAGCCTCTCACCAGCGAAGAAATCAGCCAGAATGCGAAAACCTATACCGAACAGGTTTTCAAGATACTTGACCGCGACAGGACCGAGGTTCGCTTCAACTCGGAATGGCTATCGACACTCGGATTTGAAGGCATCATTCGCCTCGCCTCGCGGTTCACTGTCTCCCAAATGCTAGAGCGAGAGGAATTCCATCGCCGGTTTAACAACGAGCAGCCAATTTCTCTGCACGAGATGCTCTATCCCCTGGCGCAAGGCTACGACTCTGTGGCGCTGCGGGCAGATGTGGAGCTAGGCGGCACGGACCAGAGGTTCAACCTGCTGATCGGACGGGAATTGCAAAGGCACTATGATCAGCCTTCGCAGATCATCCTGATGACGCCGATCATCGAGGGTCTGGATGGAGTGCAGAAGATGTCAAAGTCGCTGAACAACGCGATTGGCATTCACGAGCCGGCGCCGGAGATGTATGGCAAGGTGATGTCCATTTCCGATGAGCTCATGTGGCGGTATTGGACGCTCCTGACGGACTTGCGCCAGAGCGAGATTGAAGAGATGCAGGCAGAGGTTGCGAGTGGAGCCCTGCACCCCATGGAAGCCAAGAAGAGGCTGGCGCGCACGATCGTGGCCGGGTTTCATTCGGAGGCCGCGGCGCGCAAAGCCGATGAGGACTGGGCGCTCAAGTTCCAGCAGCGGAATGTGGAAGGAGTGGCGGAAGAGGTCGCGGTCGATTTAAAGCAGGTTGCGGTGGCGGCGTCGCTGGAGGTTGCTCTGCAGGACCAGAATCAACCGATCGACATTAATGTGGCCAAGTTGCTGGTGGCGCTGGGGCTGAAGAGTTCCCGCACGGAAGCCGAGCGGCAGGTGACGGCCGGAGTGAACATCGACGGCGTTACTTCGTCAGAAAAGGTGATCCGGCTGGAGAAGCGGCCGGTGCGTCTCGCCATCCGCGTGGGCAAGCAGGCACGGATTGCGGTGATCTGAGGATTTTCCTCCAGGATAGAAAAATGAAATCAACCTCCGAAATTCCCAGCGCAGGGAGCCCCGCACGCGGTTTTGTTTTTGGCAGCCTGGAACCCGAAGCTCGTCGCGGGTTTCTTGTACAGCTGGTGATCGTTTTTCTGATTTCGTGCCTGGTTCTGGCTGCGGGCATGTCCCGGCGCCCGGGTATGTTTGACGAAGGCATCACGCTCACGGGCGCGATGCGGGTTGCGGCGGGACAAGTTCCTCATCGTGACTTCTATTTCCTTTATGGCCCCGCGGAAGTGTACATTCTCGCGGGCCTCTTCAAGGTTTTCGGCCCTTCTCTTCTAGTGGAACGGCTCTTCGACCTATTGCTCAAAGGGTTGATTGTCACTTCCGTCTACGCCATCGCTTTGTCCTACACCCGGAGATCCATTGCCATTTTCGTATCCATCGTAACCGTCATGTGGCTTTTCGGTTCGATTGGGTGGGGCTCTGCGACCACGCCGGTGTCCCCGCTCAATTTAATTGGCTCCGCCTTGATTCTCCCGGTCTTTGCAGGCCGCTTGTCCACTGGGCGGATGCTGGCCGCGGGCGCTATTTCGGGAGCGGCGGCGTTGTTCCGGCACGACACCGGTATAGCCCTGCTTGGAATCCACGCTTGCGTGATTTCCATCGCCGTTTACCTTCAATTCACCGGTACGGCCAACAGACTGCGCATTTTTGCATCTACTTTCTGGCCCTACCTATTGGGCTTTGCTCTCTTAACCGTGCCCCCCGCACTCTACTATTTCTCCGTTGCCCCGCTTGCTCCATTGGTTCACGACGTCATTCTCTACCCCGGCAAGTATTACCGCAGCGACCGCGGTCTTCCCTTCCCGGCGATTAACCTGAAGGGGCTTGAGAACCTCGGCGTTTACCTGCCCATCGCGATTGCCTGCGTCACGCTCTACATCCTGGTACGGTCCTTTTCGCGCGCGCGCGGCCATGCCGCATCCGGTGCCGAAAGCATTCCGCGAGAAGACGCATGGCGCGGTTTTCTGATCACATTTGGACTTCTTCTGGCGGTGATGTACGTCAAAGGCCTGGTACGCGTGAGTCCTGGTCAAGTGCATCTTGCCGTGATTCCATCGTTGCTCCTGATCGCCGTGCTTTTCCAACAACGGTTGGCCTTCCCTCGTCCGCTCCGAATTACCATTGACAGTCTCATGTTGCTCTCCCTGGTTGCCGCGGCCTGGTCGAGCCTGCACGAAATGAGAATGGAGTACGCGGAACATTTATCCGCAGGGGAATGGGCTTTGTCTTCCGCTCCAGACTCTCCACTAAAGACGTCGGCAGCGTGGTGCAAGATCGCCAGTCCTTTGACCAGAGGATTCTGCTTTTTGCCGGAAGACGACCGCATTCGCGCCATTGAGTTCATCAGCAGCCATACGGGTCCGGGGCAGTCGCTTTATTCAGGGCTGAAACACCATGACAGAATATTTGCCAACGACGACCTTATCTATTTCGCGACCCAGCGTCTGCCGGCAACCCATTGGTCGCAACTGGACCCCGGCTTGCAGACCAGTTACGACACGCAAACGCAAATGATCCATGAACTTGAACGGAATGCGCCACCCTATATCGTGCTCGACTCAGAGTTCGACCTGACGCGGGAACCGAACGACAGCGCGAAAAGCAGTGGAGTCACGCTGCTGGACGACTATATTCGCGACAAATATCAACCCGTGGAAACTTTCGGGATCATGTCGATCCGGCGGAGAGGTAGCCCATAATCGGGATGTCTGTTCCTCTCATCCAATGCGTCGTGGTTCTGTACAAATGCACGTTTAGCGAATCCGGGACGGTTCAATCTCTGCTGCAGTGTTGGCGGGAAGACCAGGAAATCGCGGAACAGCTTTCGATTCTCTTCTATGACAATTCCCCGGATGCGCAGGAATGGGATGCGACCGCCTGGCCGCCGATGGGAATCGCTTATCAACATCCCGCGGAAAATGGCGGCCTTGCAGCAGCGTACAACCAAGCGTTGGCGGTGGCGCGGGAGCAGCACATGGATTGGCTGCTGTTGCTGGATCAGGACACGCTTCTTTACCCTGCCTTCTTCCATGCTCTCTTTGCGGCTACCAAGAAGCCGCCCGCGGAGATCTGCGCCATCGTCCCCAAGCTGGTACAGGAAGGCAAGCTGATCACCCCGCAGGTGGTGAGATTTTTCCAAAACCGCTATTTGCCTGCTGGTTTTTCGGGGGTGTACCCAACCAAGATCACCGCCATGAACTCCGCAGCCTGCCTTCGGGTGCAGGCCATGGTCGACATGGGAGGATTTCCTGCAAAATACTGGCTCGACTACCTTGACCACGTCGTGTTTCATTGGCTGCAAGCGGCAGGCGGAAAGGTCCTGATCCTTGATATAGCGATCGAGCACCGCCTATCGTTGAAAAATATGGAGGCGGAGATGAGCCTCACCCGCTATGCAAACGTCTTAGCCGCCGAATGGATGTTCGTTCGAGAGACGCGATCGGGGGGTGGCCCGCTCACTCACCGTCTGCGCCTGGCCAAACGCGCCGCAATCTACATCCTCACGATGAAGAACAAAGACTACGCGTGGCAAACGCTGCGGGCAGCTCTGCAGCAGCATTAGGAAGCATGTGCCCACGTCACCTGGGGCGGCTGCGTACCAGGTCCTTGGCCGCGCTGAGCAGGCCGGATGCATGTCTTCGATACCAACCGTAGCGTTTGAGCACAGAAGCAAAGCGGGCGATGCGGCGATGCGGCAGGCGGGATCGGAAGAGGGCGAAACGCAGCCACGCTTGATAGCCGGCCAGGATGTTTTGGCCGCGTGCGTCGAGCGGAATTCCCTCGAGGCGGTTACAGATGGCTTGGGCAAATTCGATGTCCTGGGAGAGCTTGTTCCAGTATTTGTCTGACCTCTCCCCCAGCAACGTGTCCCAGTGATCTTTTATTTGCCGCTGGGGGATCGGCTCCGTTTGCAAGCCGACCTGCTGGGAGGCGTGCCGCCGATAGCGGACGAGCGGCTCATCGATTGGCCTCAAATCAGCGAAGGCAGGAACCATGGCAGCCAGCCATTCATCGTGGATCCATTCTGCGGGTATAGGCAAACAGGAATCACGCAGAGGAGCGCGGAACATCACGGTGGCGCCGGTGACAAACCGATAGCGGAGAAGAAGATCGTAGTTTCCCGCTAACAGTTCTTCGGCTCGCGGCACGGAGAACTGTGTGGATGGCCACATTCTGGCTCCCGTGGACCGATCCTCATCGTCGATGATTTCTCCATCAGAAAAGACCAGGCCGGCTGCGGGATGGCTTTGCAGTTCCTGCTCCGAACGCGCAAGGCGTTGCGGATACCACACATCATCCTGGTCGCTGAGCGCGATCAGATCGCCGGAACACAGCCGCATCGCGTTTTCAAAGTTCTTTGTGGATCCGAGGTTGCGCTCGTTTTGCGTGACCTTGACAGGGAAAGAGACAGCCGAGGCGAAATCGCGCACGATTGCCAGGGTGGTATCGGTCGAACGGTCGTCGCAGATTACCAGTTCGTCGGGCAACCGGGTCTGTTGTTGTATGCTGGCCAGCTGCCGGGGAAGAAATCGCTCACCGTTGAAGGTGCAGAGCGCAACCGAAATCCTGCTGCGAATAGAAGAATCTGCCACTCAGGCCTCACGCAACGACAACTGCGCAGTTTATCAGTTCGCATGGAAGGGGCTGCTGCTGCGCCCGCTATACTGTAGTCGACGATGAGTTATCGACTTCGCGAGTGCCCGCTGTGCGGTGGCCAGAATTTCAAGCCGCTGTTGCGGGCGAGAGATCACCACTACGGAAATCCTGGTGAATATGCGCAGGCTGAATGCACCGATTGCACACTCGCTTTTCTGGATCCCATGTATGACGAAGAGCAATTAGCAGCGTTTTACCCCAGCAGCTATTACGCCTTTGGCGATCGATTTTCCGATTCCCAGCCTGTCTATTCGTTCAAGCAGAGGATCTGGAGGTCGCTGGTCGAGCTGGAGCCAACGACCAAGGACCCGCAATTCAGTAGCCCGGGCAAGATGCTGGACATCGGCTGCGGTTCGGGCTGGTTCATCTCGCAGATGCGAGACCAGGGCTGGGATGTGAGCGGAGTGGAGCCAAACCGGGCTGCGGCTGATTTCGGAAGGAGCGAAAAGGGATTGAACATTTTTCCCGGATCGCTCATGGACGCGAAACTCCCGGGTAGGTGTTTCGATTATGTGCGCATGAATCACTCTTTCGAGCACATGGAGCACCCGAATCAGATTCTCGACGAGATCCACCGGATATTGGCCGATGACGGAAAACTGATGATCGGTGTTCCCAATCGGGATAGCTTCAACGCTCGAGTATTCGGTCCCTATTGGCACCATCTCGCGCTGCCGGTACACACCTTCAGTTATTCGGTGCGGACCCTTTCGGCCATGCTGCGAAAGCATCATTTCAAGGTGGAGAGAGTGGTTTTTAATACGAATCTGACCTCCCTTCTGGAGAGCCTGCAGTTGTACGTCAGCCGCCATGAGGCTGCGCCAAGCGCCCAAGGGCGACTGAGCAGGAGCCGGATGGCAATACTTCTTTGCAACTGGGCCGCTCATCTGCAGAACATGCTTCGCATCGCGGATGTCATCGAAATTACGGCGACCAAACGCTCCGCGCCCGAATCCGCGGAAGACCAGCCGAAAGTCCAGGCCCCTCTTTGATAAGGTAGGAAGGAGTAATTGCCTTCTCCATTGACCATCATGCACCCTGATCCTGGTGACAGGCTCTGAATGTCGACTAAGCGGAAAGTACTGCAAGGATCGGCGTCCAACATTGTTCGGGTGCTGCTGTCGATGCTGGTATCGCTGGTGCTGCCGCCTTTTCTGGTTCACCGTTTGAGTGCGGCTGAATACAGCGCATGGGTTTTGATCCTGCAACTCGGGGCGTACGCAGGCCTTCTCGACCTTGGATTACAGACCGCGATCGGGAAATTTGTCGCGGAGCACGACGCCGCCGGCGATAGGGAAGCCAGCCACCATCTCGTCAGCACCTCGTTCACAATTCTCTCCATCGCCGCGCTCATCTCCGTCGCTGGGCTCCTGGTGTTGGTCACGCAAGTCCCCGCGTTATTTCGCCAGATGCCGGCAGCATTGCTGCCTGAGTTTCGCCTGGGGGTGTTTGCCGTCGGGTTGTCAACTGCGGTTACGCTGCCTTTCGGCACCTTTTCGTCGATATTCACCGGACTCCAGAAATATGCCTATCCGACCGTCGTCGCCATTACGAGCCGTGTGGGTTCTGCCGCGGCGCTGATCATTCTGCTGCTTCTGCATGGTGGTTTGGTGCAGATGGCCTTGGTGATGGCTCTCTTCAACGTGGCGACGGGGCTAGCGCAGTTCGTCGGCTGGCGAAATTATGCCAGAGAACGTGTGGCTTTTTCATTTCTGGTATTTCACCGCAGATCCGCGGTGCGGCTGGTCAAGTACGGGAGTGTGCTTTCGCTGTGGACGTTAGCCACGTTGTTGATCAGCGGGCTGGATACGGTGATCGTTGGCCACTACGATTACAAAAACACCGGCTTCTATGCAATCGCAAGCAGCGCTACCAACGTGATGCTGGTGCTGGTTACCAGTGTGTTCGGCCCTCTGCTTCCTGCCCTATCGTCCATGCAAGCGCGCAGCACGCCGAAGCAGTTGGGAGAGCTATGCATTCGAATCACGCGCTATTGTGTTTTGGCCCTTTGCCTGCTGGGATTGCCGCTGTTCTTCGGCTCCTATCCGCTGCTCAGTTTGTGGGTGGGCCGCTCGTACGCTGCGCACAGTGCCCTTTATGTTGAGGTATTGGTGGTGGGAAATGTCATTCGCCAGCTTGCCCTGCCGTATGTAATCGCGGTGGTGGCCACCGGCAAACAACACCTGGCGACGATCGCGGCAGTCGCGGAGGCATCCGTCAACATTGTCTTAAGCATCTGGCTGGTACAAAAATTTGGAGCGATCGGTGTTGCTATCGGCACCGTGGCAGGAGCAATTGTCAGCGTTGCCGTGCATTTGCTGGTAAGTATGCCGTACACCCGGTCAACCATCCTCGTTGATCGCTCGAGCTATTTAGCGGCAGGGCTGCTGCGGCCGCTGCTGACTACGGCGCCGTCGCTTTGCCTCTTGTTCTTCTGGCGAAAATATTCCATGCTGCCGGCCGCGCCGCCCATCCTTGCGCTCTGGGCCGTGCTCACTCTGGTTCTGGCATGGTGGGTGGGGTTGAGCGCCGAGGATCGGCAACTCGGCAAAACAGCTGTGACGAGAGTGCTAAACTGGCGCCGGGAGCCGGTCTAGCAAACGATGCGTATTCCTGATCCCCATGCGGCCTCCTCCATACTAGCCATCGTTGTTCTCTACCGGTGCGAGCTCGCGCATAGTCAATCCGTCTCCTCCCTGTTCAGGATCCTGAGAGAACATCCTGAACTGGCGAAGCATTTCTCGCTGCTGCTCTATGACAATTCGCCGCAAGCGCAAGATCACATAATGCAGGCAACGTTTCCTATCGACTATGTTCATGATCCCTCGAATGGAGGGCTGGCTACGGCGTACAACTTTGCCCTGGCACGGGCCGAAGCGGAGCGGCGCACGTGGCTCCTGCTGTTCGATCAGGACACGGTGCTGACGGAAGAATTTCTTTTCGAGTTGGTCGAGTCGGCCGGGACGCTGCACGGCCAGGCCCAGGTAGCGGCCATCGTGCCCAAACTGCTGGTACGCGGGGCCATCTACTCACCGGAGGCAAACTTTCTCTACCAGGTGCGCCATCCACACCTTCCTCTCCAGACAGTCGAGAAGGATGCTGTGGGGATACAGCAACGGCACCTGAACGCGTACAACTCGGGGGCTACGCTTCGCGTGTCAGCGATGCGAGCGATCGGTGGATTTCCACTGCAATTCTGGCTGGATTACCTCGACCACGCTGTGTTCCGCGCACTCTTCGTCGGCGGGTTTCGTATTTACGTGATGCGGGCGGCGCTGGTACACAATTCCTCTCTTGCCGAGGTGACGAGTATGCCACTGTGGCGGCTGCGTAACATCCTGCAGGCTCAGACTCTGTTCGTGAAACAGAGCGGCGGCTTTCTCGATCGCATGCTCTATCGCATCTACCTGCTGCGCTTCAGCAGGGGTCTTTGGAAAAATCTAAAGGGTTCACAGGTGTGGAAAGAGGCCGCGTGGCAGGCTTTAACGTTGCGGGCGCGCGTGGTCCAGGGCCCGGACGGGCGCCCCCGCTGAGGTTCCTCATCTCGGGCAAATATAAGTGTTTGTTAACTTGAATTTCCCTTCCTGCGCTCCTAAGCTGTGGGCCATGAAAAGCGACGTCAGATTCGGTTGGCGTTCCCGTGAGTTGTTGTTTCTCATTCTGGCCGCGACTGCAAATTGTTTCGCCGCCACCAAGGCGCATACCGTCTTCCTCGGCTCGGGAAAGAATGTTCCTTATTCCGCGATAGGCGACCCGGCCGGCGCTCTGCCTGAAGAGAAGCAATTGAAAGTTCGTCCGCTGCTGATCGACGGCAAAGTCAAGGAGTGGACCAACGGAGAATCACACTCGATTACAGATCGCAGCTTTGTGGTTCGCCGGGCCCTGCGGCTGAATGACTCACTGCCAGGGGACAAGACGGAACACTGGATCTGGCAACGTGGGCCGTGGCTCATGATCGATCGTGTGAAAGGCAGCGTCACGGCCCTGCATCTGCCGGATTACGACCCCGCGGTCTCGAGTGTTGTCTGGTTTCGGGATTACGCCGCCTACTGTGGTCTTACGGCCACCGGGAAGCAGTTGTATGCGGTGGTGGCCCAGATCGCCGCGCGCAAGCCGGTGTTGGCGAAAAAGCTCTTGCCGTGGTCTCCAGGGGAGAATCAAGGGCCGGCATGCGCGGCGGCCGTGTGGCAGCGGGACCCGCTCCAGGTGACGTTTCAACCGTCGGGAGCGAGTGCGACCAGTTATGACCTGGTTGGGCTCTCCGCCGTGCTGGTGGAAGACGGCGACGGCAATGAAGAATCCGCGGCGGCGGCTTCGACCAAGTAGAGCCCGCGGCATCGCGAATATTTGCAGGGTGGCATACGATTCCTTCATCTGCGTCCCGTGTCTAAATCCCGTAAGGGGGGGAATCTATGCAATCCTTCGATGATCTTCTCGAAGAAGCCAAAATTGCTCACGGACATCTCTGTGCAGGCCAGGTGCTGGGGGTTCGTCTAGCGATGCTGGGATGCGCCCGCCTGGGCATCGAGGAACCGCGTGGGCGGGATCGCAAACGGCTGGTGACCTTCGTCGAAATCGACCGCTGCGCCACCGATGCCATTGGCGTGGTTACGGGATGCCGGCTGGGTAAGCGCGCGCTCAAATTCCGCGATTGGGGCAAGATGGCGGCCACTTTTGTGGACGTGGACACCCACCGGGCTATCCGGATTGCCGCCCGGGAATCTTCCAAAGCGCTGGCTTGTAAGCTGCATCCGGAGATAGCAAACAAGAACCTGCAACAGATGGCCGCCTACCGCGAGATGAGCGACCAGGACCTTTTCGCCGAGCAGTGGGTGCAGGTGACCCTCGATGCGAAGGAATTTCCTGGATACAAGGGCGAACGAGTGGCTTGCGAGGAATGCGGTGAAGGAATTAATTATGACCGGTTCCTGGTGGAGGATGGACGCACGCTATGCCTCTCCTGCGCGGCGCCGGAGGAGCGGTATTACCAGCCCCTTTCCACGGAGGCGGATGAGTGATTGGCTGCATAAGGCTGCGAAACGAGCCCCCATCGCCACGCCCGGGTGCTGGAGCGTGGGCAGCTGCATAGCGAGAGTTTGGGTGGAAGTGTGCGCCCTAAGCGCCCTACGCGCCCTTTGGGTGGAAGTGTGCGCCTTAAGCGCCCTATGCGCC
>JBAVQC010000451.1:0-25347 GCA_049693715.1 Acidobacteriaceae bacterium
TCATCCATCCGATTCTTTATGGCCCGACTAAAGTCGTGCCCTGATACAAAGCCAAAACTCGGCATCCCATCGAGCTGCTGTCGTTGAAATACCATGCGCTTGGTCCCTAGAAATGTAGAAACTACAGGCCCAGGTCTCAAAAGCGAGACCTGGGAGACGCCAAGCTACTTGGGTACGGCCGCGGGCTCCAGCTCCGCGGAGTTGTTGGCTGCGGCGTGGGCCTGCTGCAGACGATAGCCGGCGCGGGTACGGACGTGGTACTTCTGCATGTCCTTTCCTACGAGCTTGACGGTGATCGTGCGCCAGCCAGCGCTGGGGTTGGGTTGGGGGTAATAGCTGAGCGAGTAGAGGTGGGCCAAGTCCTCCTGGATAAAGGCGAAGGCCTTCTTTTCGTCGCCCCAGCTGCGGGCGAAGTAGGCCTTGCCGCCGGTCGCCTTGCTCATGCGCTCAAAAACCGCAGTCGAGATCGGCTCCAGCTGGGCTTCGCGCGTGCTGATCATGTAGATGATCGTGCCCGTGGACTGGGCCAGCTCGGCTACATCTTCCGGCGGCACCAGGCTGGCATTGTCAGGGCCGTTGGAGAACACAACCACCACTTTTCTTCCCGTGTATCGAGCGGCGTCTTCCACGGTCATCAGCAAACAGTTGTAAAGGGCGGCATCATCGCCGGCAACGGTGCTGCGGACGCCGCGCAGGACCTGGGATCGATCGGAAGTAAGCGCGGAGTTGCGGGAAAGGTCACGGCTGTAAGAGTAAAAGGCGACCTTGTTGGCGCCCTCAAGGGAACGAACAAAGTCGGTGATGGCGTCCTGCGCGAACACGAAGCCGCGGTACATGTAGTTACTGGTGTCAAAGAGGACAAAGACGTTAGCGCCGGTAACGTGCGCAGCGAGGCCTGACACATCCTCACCCAGGACCGGGGAATTGCTTTTCTCGACCGCTTTTGCCGGCACCACAAGTGACTTCGTTTTTGGAGCGGCAGCGGCGACGGCTGATTTACCAGGAGTTGCATTCGGGCCCGGCTGCAGCACCTGCCGCGTGCCCTCGTTGCCCTCTTCAAAGGTCGAAAGCCGCTCCGGGATCTTGTCTTCGGTAATGGCGAAATTCTCCGGGCCGAGACCGGATACGTAGTTTCCTTTGCTATCAGTTACAGCGACGTTTAGCTGCACGAGATCGACGTTCACGCGGATATTCGTCGAGTCATCCTGGGCGCCGGTAAAGCGGTCGCCCACGAAAAAGAGAGTCACTAGAGTTGGAAGGAGAAGAAGGTGTCGCTTTGCCATCATTATGTGTCCTATGTATCCCTTTATTTGTGGCCGCCCGC
This sequence comes from Acidobacteriaceae bacterium, assembly GCA_049693715.1. Taxonomy (GTDB): domain Bacteria; phylum Acidobacteriota; class Terriglobia; order Terriglobales; family Acidobacteriaceae; genus PALSA-350. The sequence goes on from JBAVQC010000451.1 coordinate 1,325, forward strand.
GGCTGAGCTTACTTGAGACTCCCCCTGCACCCCATTTTCCTGGGTTGCGGAGGAAGCTTCTGTTATCTGTGGCACGCCAATTTTGCCTTGCCTGAATTCTTCGCCGGTTTCGCGCATGGCGCGGGTGAGCGCAGGCCAATCTTCGATATCGGTGGCGAAAATATTGGCCACCATGTGCCGGGTCAACTCGGGAACCAGGCGATTGAGCAAGATCGGCGAGTACCCTTTTTCATCCGCCAGGCGGGCCCAATAGAGATTGGTTGAATCCCATGACTCACCCAGAAGGCGGCTGGAATTGCCTCCGAAGGCCGGGAACGGTTGCACATTCAAAAGCTCGCAGCGATAGTTCTGCGCCATAACCGGATGGGGGGTGCCAAAATCCCGGGAGAGGCGCTGCAGATTGACCTCGGCTGGGTTTTGCCGGCTGAGGGTATCCAATTCCCCGCCGGCTGCCCCCCAGGATGTTGTCTCCTGGGGATATTTATGGCGAAATTCCGCTGCCAGATAAAAGGTATCTGCCGGGGTTAAGGGATGAAGGCCGGCAGCGGCGTCACCAGCATGCAGGGCTCGCTCCACTTCGCCCAGCCGCTGGGGCGGGAGACGACCGGCGAGAATATCCATAACCTTGTCCCGCAAATCCTGATTCGCCGCTGCCGCAGTGACAAGATCTTCTCCGTGGCGCTGATAGAGCGCTGCGGCATGGAGTTCGGCTTTGGTCACGTTCCACCAGCGGGGCAAGGTTGCGCTGACCAGGAGATCCGCGGTGACTTCCTTCCAGATGAGGGCTTGCACATTTTTGGGAGCGATGAAGTCTTCTTCGGTGCTCGCGAGCACGTAAGGCAACTCGGCCAGAGAACCAACCAGATAGGCGCCACCACCCGCCGGGGACCCCTGGTTGAACAATTCGGGAGCCTGCCAAAGCTGGGTCACGCCCACGATGGTTTCTCCTGAAAAGTCGTGGGAGCGAACAAAGAGCGGGTTGTTGTGCAGGAGCTGGGCGCCCGGCGGTTCGTAATATGCGTAGTTGAGCCCCACGAGCGCGTCGCGGAGAAACGGTGTGAGTTGGCCCCGGGCACTCTCCAGTTGAGATTTCGAGCCGGGTGTCTTGATCACTTTGGTGATGTCAACGTGAACCTGTAGTTCCGCGTGACGGTTGGCATAGACGCCGGGCGCCCATTCCGTTTTCTCACTCTCGGTGAAGATGGGCCGGGGTAATTCAAACTCACGCAGTTCGCCGGCCATCGGGAGCATGTTACCGGGCGCCGGAGCTCCTGCCGCCATCTTGGTGAGTCCGTCGCCGAGCGTGAACAAGGTATCGAGGGAGACCAGGCGTTGGTCGTCGAGTACCGAGCGCATCCTGGCGGCCATTTCCTGGCGCATGCGCCGGCCTTCCGGGGAGGTCTGAGTGGGCCCGGCCAACAACTCAATCAATTCGCCTTGGGACAGATCGCTTTTGCCGCTTGCAGCCAGGGCTACGGTTCTCAGCGAGGTTTGGCCCGCATCGAACAGGTGGGGAAGAGAGTCTACGGAAGCAAAGGGAGCAATCGCCTTCTGCCAAGACGAGTTGAGATCGGCACTGGGGATCTCTCCCTGTCGAGCAAGAATCTGCCAGATCCCCAGGTTTGCCTGAAACATGCCCATGGCGTTTCCGCGCAGGCCGTGGTTGGAGATGCCGTCGATGGCGTCTGCCGCTTTCACAAAACTTTTGATCGAAGTGTCGTCGAGGCCAGGAAATTCTGAAAATACGAGGTACCAGTTACTGAACTGGGAGAATTTGCCGGCCAGCAGGAGCGCGGTTTCCGGGGCCATGTGCATTTCCCAAGGGCGCCGGCTATCCACCTCATTGAGCATGAGATAGAGCTGCAGGGGCCCGAGGTCAGTATCGATGCGAGACATGGCGGCCATGGCTTCGAGGAGTTGTTCCGGGTGTTTCCACCCGCGCGCACGGCGGCCCCAATCCTTAACGAGTTTGGGTTCTGATTTCTCGGCAAGGATCTGTTTCCAAACTTCGAGGTTGCCGGGGATGCGGGGCTGGCCATCGGCGTCCCACTGCAACCTGGTAAACAGCATCAGCAAAGCAGGGGCTTTCCGAAACACGGCGCGGGCGGGAAACGCCTTGGGATCGGGCTCGCGGAAGGCGTCATAAAGACGGTGCAGCCGGGGACTGGTTGTGAGGTACGCCTGCTGGGTCGCGTTCACCCGCGAGAGACTGTCGAAATAGACCGCCAACCAACCGTTGTCGGTATCAACAAGACGAAGGACAAAGTCCCCTGGCGATCTTGGGCTGACCCCGACCAAATCTTTCCAGCCTGCTTCGGCAGCGTTTCCGCCAGGCACAACGACTCGGCCGCCGCGGATATAAATCTGGGTTCCGTAGAAGTCCAGAACCGGACCGTAGGCCAGAAGTCTTCCCAGCCCGGGCGAACGTTCCAGGGCGATTCTGGTTTCGGAGTCGGTGTTGGAAAGGGCCCAATAGAGGCGGTCGACGGCCGGCTCATGCAGGAGGATGTCCACCAACGTCTGCGCGCCTCTGCTCTTGGCTAAGCTGAGCTGTTTCCAGGCGTTTTCATTGAACAGGACGGGAACGCGGGATTCGGGAAAGGCGTAGGTGAAGGTTTCACCCTTCTCCAGGGCCTCTTCTAGAGCAGTCAGAGGGAAACCCGAATCGGTGGTCAGGAAGGCGCGCTCGGCATCCGCCGTGACCAGGGTTGAGCCTTTTTGTCCGCAGGATGGCCGGGCGTGATAACCGAGAATGCTGAGCAAGGGTTCCGCATCCGCACAGTTGGCAATGCGAATTTCGCCGTTAGGACCGGCCAACATTTGAAGTTCTCTTGCCTGGTGAAGATAGCGGTCGAGCAGACGCAAATACTCCGTCGGCACACCGTTCAAGTAGCCGGTCGAATACGCATTGCGGGCCACCAGGGGCAAGACGTCGTCGGGGGCAATCTGCTGGCTGATGCCAGCCATGCGCAAGAAGGAGCGCAAGGGGCCGGGAATGACCACCGTGTTGTCAGGTGGAGAGACGTAGGTTACAGGGTGGGAAGGCTTTTTGGACGACGGCTGGGATTTGGAAGGAGTCGGACCAACGGCGGTTTGCGCCCAGATAACCGGGCACTGGCCTAAGAGGCCGGTGGCAAGAAGGAGAGCGGACAAGCAAATAACTGGCTTCACAGCGGACGCCTCTTCGGGAAACTTCGAGACCTGCGGCAAGTACGATTTTGGGTTCAACTTTACATCTGAATTCTGGCCCGCGCACACTTAGAACCCTGAGATTGTCACAACTTGCCGGTGAGGTCACACCCTGATTCTGCGACGACCCTCTGGTCCACAGCTTTCGTGTGAGAAAAGATACACCACCTGACCAAGCTATAGGTGAATATCTATTCGCTGTCATCAAAACGGTGCAGTCCGACTGTGTCTAAATGAGATCTGCATTCCGATTGGTGCAGTCAGGTGGGATTTCTTGTTTGTTAAAAGGTAACCCAGGGGCTTGCATCGTCGGGGTTAAGCCTTTAAAGCACCAGCGCACCCAGGGTTGAAAAGACATGGAGTGGTATTCGGTGGTAGAGATTAGGAAGGTCTGATTTACCCGACTTAGGATGTTAACTATTGTGCAAATATCGTACGGCCTGCGGCTTTGCACCTTTTGATTTGTCTTTTGTTTGTCATTTCTTGTTCGGGTGAGGCATTCGACTCCTGTACGGGACGGCTAAAAGCCGTGCCCGGATACAAGGCACGAGCATTCGTGGGGCAAAAGGGCCGCTGCCGGGTCATGTCAATCTTTGGTTAATCGAACGGCTGTTTGTTGACGCGGGTGGGACGGTGCCATACATTCACGCAATATGCAAGATATTGATTTTGACAAACTTCTGAGTGATTACAGAAAAGCCATTGACGGCTGGGTGGCGGCGATTGAAGCAGAAGAAGCTTTGGCCAACGATGACCACTCCATGGTCGAGATGGAGAAGTGGGATGCGGCCGGCTTTACCGTCCACGATACGGAAGGTACCGCAAAAAAGGCCCGCGACCGATATAAGAGTGCGCTGCGGAAGAAAAATTACGGGTTCTAGTTCGGCCTTTATAAATCCCTAACAAATGCACTGCGCACTCCTTACGGAAAAAGTCCTTCAATCAAAGATATTGGCAAGGGCGCCAATGGAGGACCCATGAGTACTTTCCGTACACTTCGACCGCTGGTCGTCGATGCCACGCAGTGCGAACAATCCAAAACGATTGCTACCGACATTGGTTTCTGCAACGTGTCGAAAGGCGACTGGATTGTGAAAGGCGAGAATGGCGAAACCTACGTGGTCGACGATACGTTTTTCCAACGCACCTTCACCCCTCTGCAGACTTACCCGTGGGAGTTGCAACGGGAAGAAGGCCGTCATTACGGCTGCTGAATTCCACTTCTAACGCCTGGGTTGTTTCGTTTCCGAAAATATCAATTGCGCGTACGAGAATCGAGCGCCTGCCCGGATTTTCGTACGCGTGGATGCCAGAGACAAGCAGAAGGTCCCTGTCTTTGCGGGTGCGGTATGCCGCCCAACCCGACATAAACGTTTCCTTCTGCGCATCCCAGTCGACGTCCCAGTAGTCGATGTAGTCTGACCACACTTCCGCTTTGCTGCGCAGTGCTTCGGGAATCGATTCAGGGTTCGATATCACAAAGCGCTTGAGCACAACTCGCGCAGTCAGAGGATCCGGCTGCTCGATCTCCGCTTCCAGGTAGGCCAAGGGGCAGAAGCGCAGGTCACCGTTGGCGACAGCCTGCGGTTCCATCACTTCTTGCGGAATCCGCAAGAGCCGCAGATTGATTCCCTTCCGCTTGGCCGCTTCGATGATGAGGTCGCATCGCGCGGTGTTCCAATCCCACCCGAGCAGGTGCAGTTCCCGCTGCTTTAACGCCGCACATTCATCGAGTGCGGCGTTGATGTCCGCTGTCGTGATCGCCGCATCGACCGCTCCCACATGTACCAAGGCCTTGTTCTTCTTACCGCGCCCGGCATAGAGGTTGAGCATGAATTCCCGATATTCTCGGGGAAGCCCGAAGTTGGCTCGCTGCCAATATTCCCGTTCATGCTTGCCCAGAGTCAGTACCGCGAAAGGGCGGTAACGGTTGATGCTTAACAAACGCTTGCGGGTAGTGTGGATACCCCAGCGACCGAGATCACAGCCGATCCATCGGCGATTGAGCTTTTCGGCTACGGAAAGCATGGTGCCGGAACCGCAGAAAAAATCAGCGACTAAATCACCCGGGGAGGAAGCGGTTTCGACGATCCTCTGCAGGAGAGCCTCAGGCTTTTGTGTGGGAAACCCACAGTTCTCTGTAAGGTCCGCGGGCTGGAGCATGGGGATGCGCCACACGTCATCGACGGTCCGCTCGGCGGTCTCGCGGTACATGACTTTTCCGTCCGCACCCTTGGCGTTGACGATCGCCGCCTTCTTCTTGTCCCACGAGCGGACGAGCTGCTTTACGTTTCCTTCACTTCGCTTCTCCACTTGTTGATGGAACTGATGGGAGACGCCCTTGCGATACCACAACACGACATCATGATTGGAGGCGAAGCGTTTCACATTACCTTGAAATTTGTTGTAGTAGTACCAGACGATTTCGTTCAGGAAATTCTCCGTGCCGAACACTTCATCGCCGATTGCCCGGAGCAGGTGACTCACGTGCCAATCGCAGTGGAGGAACAAGGATCCCTTCGGCGAAAGAAGATCTTTGATCAGCCGCAAACGCTCGGCCATCATTGCCAGGTAGCTGCCGGCGCCACTTTTCCATGAATCGCGATAGGCGACCTCCGCATGCCCGTTTGCGCCAGCGAAGGAAAAATCTGCTCCTGTGGCGAAGGGCGGGTCGATGTAAATCAGGTCTATTTTTCCCGCGAACTCTTTCAGCAATGCGCCCATCACGAGCAGGTTGTCACCCCAGATGAGCTGGTTTCGCCATTCTGTGGTTGGTCCGTAGAGTTCCACTGTTTGCAGAGGCAGGCTGGCACGCGGAGTTTCTGCGAGTACGCCTTCTTCGGTGTACTTGCCGGGCCAGATGAGTTCTGTTTTAGTGATTGAAGGGTTTGCCATCGCTTGTCAGAAGATAGAACGTACTCAGTCTAAGAGATCCATCGAATCTCAGCCCGAGGTTCTCCGCGAGCGTGGAAGAAGGGAAAGAGTGGAGTGGGATTTGCCGGCGATTCAGAAACAGCGGTCGTGGGGCACGCGTCCGATTCTCTTTGGACGGAGTTAGGGCACAGACCGATGAGGTTAGGATTCTTCCAGGTTCTCGGCGCGGTGTTCGGCAAACCAGGTCTCGTGCGCATGCAAGAGCGAGAGTGCGTGTTCGACGTTTTGCTCTGCGGACTTGTAGGCAGTGCTTTCGCTGTCGTACGTGCCCAAGTCCTCGAGTTTTAGACGGCCCTGAATATCCATAGAGAAAGGCTACCCTAATCTCATCGGCGCGGGGCCAGAAAAGTCTAAATGCGGTATCGCCTTGACAAATGGCTGGAACCATAATCACATCAATCGAAACGACTTAGTCGAATCGTAATCGTGGTGGAGACATTCACATGTTCTGGATCGTGCTGTGGTAGCTGATGGAGGAATGATGGCTAAGGCCTGGCGGAAAAGCTGGATTTGGATTTTGTTGCTCTTGCCGGCGAGCATGGTGCGCGCGGCTCCGAATCCGGAATGGACGACACCGATCGCGCCGTTCCGGATTGCGGACAACCTGTATTACGTGGGAAGCAAGGATCTGGCTTCTTTTCTGGTGGTGACTCCGAAAGGGGACATCCTCATCAACTCCAGCCTGGAGAGCTCGCCTGCGCTCATTCAAAAGAGCGTGGAGCAGCTTGGGTTTCACTTCAACGACATCAAGATCCTGCTCATCAGCCATGCGCATAGCGACCATGATGCGGGGAGCGCCGAGGTGAAGCGGTTGACGGGCGCAAAGTACATGGTGATGGATGACGATGTGGCGGTGGTGGAAAGCGGCGGCGCAAAGGATTTCGCCTATCCTAAGGATCTCTATCCGGTGACCAAAGTGGATCGTGTGCTGCACGATGGCGATGAGGTGCGGCTGAGCGATGTAGTGCTGGTCGCCCATAAGACTCCAGGGCACACGCGCGGTTGTACCACCTGGACCATGCGGGCGATGATCGCGGGGAAGCCGCAGAATGTGGTGATTGTGGGTAGTTGGAATGTGAACCCGGGGTTCCGCCTGGTGGATCGGCCGGGGAAGCCCGTGTCTTATCCAGGGATTGCCGCAGACTATGAGCGGACTTTTGCGGTTTTGAAGAAGCTGCCTTGCGATGTGTTTCTGGGGGCGCATGGGGCTTATTTTGGAATGCTGGAGAAGCTGGATCGCGTGAAGGCCGGAGAGGGAGAGAGTGTGTGGATCGATCCTGATGGGTATAAGGCTGCGCTGACGGATCGGGAACTGGCCTTTGAGACGGAATTGAAACGGCAACAGGGCGGAAGCTAACCACCACCCGGACAGAAATGAAAGGTTTGCACTTTATGGCGCCGTCCGAGAGTCTGATAGAGATGTCGATGCTTGGGAGGGCGCGCCGGAACGGCAAGCAGTTTCTGAATCCGGTGCCCACATCCGTCGGGGGCTGGTCGACTATGGTCAAGGTTTTGTGGCGTTACCTGACCGGCCGCGAAGAGCGCATTCCAAAGCGCCCGCTGGGGCCTTTCCGCACCAACGCGCAAGTCTATGACGAGCCACCGATGAGTGGGCTTCGCGTGACCTGGATAGGCCATTCGTCTACGCTGTTGGAGATGCCCATTCACTGCGGGCTGTTCAACCTTGCCCTGCACGCGTGGCGGCAACCCATCGAACGAGTCTTTGCTGTGAATGGGTTGAAGCTCTGGAGTCCCGAGCCAGGAACGCCGACGGAGGTAGTGAAGGGAATTGAGTTACGGTCGGAATGGTGGCGGTTATAAACTAACAGGCCATGCGCACGCTACGTGTTTGGATTGTTCTGTCCACGGTTCTCTCAGGCGTTTCCTCTCTTGCCCAGCAAGCTGATTCATTCCGTACCTGGAGCGTGTTTGGCGGCGGCCCGGATAACATTCACTATTCCAACCTGGACCAGATCAATCGCGATAACGTTCATTCGCTGCAGGTTGCATGGACGTTCGATAGCGGTGACCAGCATCCGAAATCGGAGATGGAGTGCAATCCGATTGTGGTGGATGGAGTGTTGTATGCGACCACGCCCAACGGGAGCGTGGTGGCCCTGGATGCTGCGAGCGGCAGCCTGCGCTGGCGATACGATGCTACCGATGGCCTGAAGAATATCGGCAAGGTGCGCAACCGGGGTGTGACCTACTGGTCGGACGGGGCCGATCGGCGCATTTTTGTGGGTGCGCGCCAATATCTCGTCGCGCTGGATGCGGCCACCGGAAAGCCGATTACCGCCTTCGGCAAGGCAGGGCGCATCGACCTGCGCGAAGGACTCGGCCGCGAGCCGCTGAATTGGGTTACGATGACCAGCCCTGCCGTGGTCTACAAGGATGTGGTGATTGTTGGTGGCGCCATGAGCGAGACGCTGCCCGCCTCACCGGCCGATATTCGCGCCTTCGATGCGCATAGCGGGCAGCTACGGTGGTCTTTTCATACCATTCCTCACCCGGGGGAATTGGGGTATGAGACGTGGCCCAAGACGGCGTGGACTTATAGCGGCTCGGCCAACAACTGGGCCGGCATGGCGATTGACTTCAAGCGGGGAATCGTATTTGTTCCCACGGGGTCGGCGGCTTCCGACTTTTATGGAGCGAATCGGGTGGGAGACGATTTGTTCGCGGATAGCCTGCTTGCGCTGAATGCCGAAACGGGCAAGCGCATCTGGCATTACCAGTTTGTGCATCACGACATCTGGGACCGGGACCCTCCATCTGCACCTGCGTTAGTTACGGTAAAGCGCAAGGGGCAAAATGTGGATGCCGTGGTGCAGACCACCAAGCAGGGCTACGTTTTTGTTTTTGACCGGGAGACGGGGAAGCCGCTCTTCCCGATTAAAACTCGGAAATATCCGCCTTCCGATCTTGAGGGGGAAGTGACGGCCAAAGAGCAATCTCTGCCCGTGCTGCCCGCTCCGTTCGCCCGGCAGAAGCTAACCGCGGATATGATCACCACCCGCACGCCGGAGGCGCACCAGGAAGCGCTCGAACGGTTTAGCAAGCTGCGCAGCGATGGGCAGTTCATCCCCGGGAGCACCCAGGGGACGATTATTTTTCCCGGTTACGATGGTGGGGCGGAGTGGGGCGGCGGCGCGTTTGATCCGACCACGGGGCTGTTCTATGTGAACGCGAATGAGATGGCGTGGGTGCTGCGACTGGTCCCGCAGAAGCCGCGAACGGGCGAAGCCAACGGGCGGGAGATCTTTCTGCGCAACTGTTCCGCCTGTCACCGCGCGGACCGGACCGGAGCACCTCCCGAGTTCCCTTCCCTGATCGGATTGGGTGATCGGTATGAGGAAGGAAGTGTGAAGCGACTGATCGCGGAGGGGCAAGGGCGCATGCCTGGCTTTGCCAACCTGGGCTACGATCAACTGGAGGCGGTGTTCGAATACGTCTATTACGGCAAGGAGACGACGGTGAAAGATAACGGGCCGTCGCCGCTGGATGCTAAGTACATCAGTGATGGATACAATAAGTTTCTCGACAAGGATGGGTATCCTGCTATCCAACCACCGTGGGGCACGTTGACGGCGATCGATCTGAATAGCGGGAAGACAGCCTGGAAGATTCCGCTGGGTGAATATCCTGAGCTTGCAGCCCAGGGGCTGACGGGCACTGGCAGCGAGAATTATGGCGGCCCGGTGGTGACGGCGGGCGGCCTGCTGTTTATTGGGGCTACCAATTACGACAAAGTGTTTCGTGCTTTGGACAAGACTACCGGGAAGGTGCTTTGGCAAACCACCCTCCCGGCTGCCGGCAACGCTACCCCTTCGACCTATGAGGTGAATGGCCGGCAGTATATTGTGATCGCTGCCGGCGGGGGAAAGTCCCCGGCACCCACAGGGGGCAGCCTGGTGGCGTTCGCTCTGCCGAAGTAGCCTGCAGATCTGCTACCATGCAGCGCATGTTCACTCGCAGAACCTTTGTTAGCATGACCGCGGCCTCGCTGGCTGCGCGCGCCCTTCCAGCCCAGGAAACCGCGGCCCAGGACACGGCACCTCACAGCCAAAGCGGCCCGCAGTTTTCTGTCATGATCTGGACTTTGAAAAAGCTGGGGACATTTGAAGAAAACCTGGACCGGGTTGCCCTGGCTGGTTATCACCATGTGGAGCTGGTGGGTGAGTTCAAACAATGGTCGGAGGAAGATTATCGCCGGATCATGGGGCGCATGGAGGCGTTGAAGATTTCGGTGGACGCGACGTCCGGGGTGAGCGCAGGGTTTGCGGATCCCTCCGGCGGCGATGCGTTTCTCTTTGGTTTGAAGGATTTGATTCCCGCGGCAAAACGATTGCAGTGCAAACAGATTATTTTGCTGTCGGGCAAAAAGATTGAGGGCACTGCTCCGGGGAGCCAGCATGCGGCTTCGATTGAGGCTCTGAAACGTGCCGCTGATGTGCTGAGCGCTGCCGGCCTGGTGGCGGTGATTGAACCGATCGACCGGCTTGAGAATCCTACGATCTACCTGGATGGTGTGACGGAGGCGTTTGAAATCGCCGCGGCGGTCAACAGCCCGAATGTCAGGGTGCTTTATGACGTCTATCATGAGCAACGCGAATTCGGAAATTTGATAGAGAAGTTCGAGAAAAATATTGGACTGGTTGGGCTGGTTCATATTGCGGATGTTCCGGGACGGCATGAGCCGGGGACGGGTGAGATCGACTACCTCAATATTTATCGCAAGCTGGCAGAGCTGAACTATGGGGGGACGATCTGCATGGAGTTCTATCCAACCGGCAACATTGTGGAAACGTTGCGCGTGGCCCGGGACCAGGCGCGGAGGTTGCTTGTGTGAAAGCCGTTATCGCGGCTTAGTCGACTGCGCCCATGTGGGAACCCTCTTCTGCACCTTCCAGAAGCAGCGCCAGCCGTCGAAAATCTTGAGCATTCATAGGGTACTCAGCGAACAAGGGTGAGATAGAGGGCCATGGCAATCCCGAGTGATGCGAGCACGAGACCCAAAATCACAGCGTCGGTGGACACGCGGCCTGGCGTCCAGGTTCCGGAGCGCAGTTCGCGTACCAGTTGAAAGTGACGAACGACCGCAGACAGGGTGACCACAACGCCCATGGCAACCAGCATGACCCCAGACCATAGCGACAATCCTGTGGTTTGGGCCGGTAGATGAGACTGGCTTGCAGTCAACTCGCGAAGAAAGAGCCCGAAGCGGCTGACGGCAAAGCCAACGCCCATCAAACCGAGACCAGTGCGAATCCACGCGAGAAATGTTCTCTCGGCTGCAAAATACACTCTCGGATCTTGCTCCGCCGGCTTCTCCATGCAGGAATTGTATGCAGCAGGGCTAAGCTTTGGCTAGTTCTCAGGGCTCTTCTCGACTCCGCGTTCAGGGGCCGTCCCGGCGAGTAGCTCGTTGACGCGCATGCGAAGTTGTTCTGCATCGAATGGCGCGCGGACTTTCATGTCGTTGTCGAAGTAAACCAGCCGGAGATTCCTATGTGGATCCTGCCCGGAGATGCCGCGGCGAGCGTCATCCGTTTCTAACCGGGCGAAGTATCATTCTTTGCCTGATGGCGTTGCTCAGCATTGGTGCGGATCTTTTCATAGGTCCTGGCCAGATCGTCGAGCTCGAGATCAGACAGATTTTCTACGTCGATCATTCTGTTTTTGGCTTTGTCTACCGCGTGGATGAGCTCATTCAGTTTCAAGTGAATGGCCCGGGCATCTCTGTTTTGTGTGTTCTGTATGAGAAACACCATCAAAAATGTCACGATCGTTGTGCCAGTGTTAATGACCAGCTGCCAGGTGTCGGAAAAGTGGAAGATTGGGCCTGTGACAGCCCAAGCCAGGATGACACCGATTGCCGAGACAAATGCCCAGCGGGAGCCGAGGTAGTGGGAGCTTCGAGCGGCAAAGCGGCCGAAGTGGTCGGAGCGAGTCTCGCTCGTCGTGGCGCGAAGAGTCTCAACCGGTTCTTGTGTGACCTTCACGGTTACTTTGGCAGCCTTCATAACGGCCTCCGTGCGGTGGCGTATTCCGCAGCGATTTTCAGACCTTCCACCAAACTGGCAATCTCCGCATCTTTCGCAGCCGCTTCCGTCGTGCAAAGGATGGCGGAGGGGTGAATCGTCGCGGTCACTGGATCGTGATTGTTGGAAAAACCTTTACGCGGTGCTTGGTCAGTCGACTGCGCTCCGAGGGAGACTTTGCGCCGCGGTTGCACCCAGGCTGGCAATGAGCTGCGGATGAACGGCGTTGCACTGGGTCTCATGCTCGTACTGTCGCACACATGGTTGGGATGCAGACCTCGCACCCGGGTTGCTGGGGTGGGTGCTGCTGCCGCCGGCATGAATTCCACTCTCCTGCGGCAACACCTTCGCACTGGCTGACATCAGAACAAAGTTAATCGAAAATTTGGCCGAGCCATGAGGCAATAATATGTTGAGCGAATGCTTTAATCCTGCATGCCACAAGAAGCTGGATTACCTACGGTACGGCAGGGTGGTTCGGACGGTTCGAACTTGTTCTGCGGGCAAATCTGTCGAACACTACTGGTTGTGCGGGGTTTGCTACGGCAAGTTTGATTTCGAGTTCAGAGCCGACGGGAGCGTCGCGCTTTGTCACCGGGACCGCGCAGATGCCGCCAGGATAGGCCCTTTTATCGACCACCTCGCTGGATGATGCCGATGGCGTTATTGGCTTCGACCCCTTACTCTCTCATTTTCGCTCTCCAGCGCCAGCCGCTCACCGCAGAAGCAAAGGAAATCGCCCTCCTGACAAGCGAAGCGACCCGCGGGCTTATAATGGCTTAGCTGGGGGAAAATGAGATGAACATCTCAGAAGATTCCACTGTACTGTCGTCCTGGAAGGATATCGCCAGATATCTGGGAAAGGGAGTACGGACCGTACAGCGCTGGGAACGTCACCTTGGACTTCCGGTTCGCCGTCCGATCGGCGCGTCGCAGAAAAGTGCAGTGGTGCTTCACCGCGGTGATGTGGACGAGTGGCTGGCAACGCGTTTCTCGGCTCGCAGGCTTCTGAAGGATGGAGAAGACGGTAATCGATCCTCCCGTTCCGCGCGTTCCACCCTCAAGGAGGGCATCCGAACCGCACGAGAACTGAGGATCGCCAATCAAAAACTGACGGAGCAGATTCACGCGTCTATCAGACTTCTTACGGAACGATGCGATCTCCTAACCATCCAAGGTCTCCAGGAGCCATGGAGGGCTGGCGAGCCGGTGGCGGGGGGTCTGACCGCGCTCCCGGACCGGCTGCCCGCACCGCGATCTACCTCGGATACGGTAGGGTCAGAACGTATCGCCTGAACAAAGGTTAATATTTCGAATCACGTCCACTGCGGTGGGTCCCGAGTTCCCAAGACAATCTAACTAACTAATTGGTAGGGGCAGGCTTACCGGGGCGCTGGTTTGAATGAGGAGTATTCTCTCAAAGAAGATACACCGCTGCAGGATTTACATGGCGAAGCATCTAATCGCCGAGGATTCTCACCAGGCGAAGGAGCAGCATGCCGGCCAAAAGGACCTCGTTGAAAAGGAACGATGCTTTGGAGCCGGCGCGTTCCGCAGCGATCGTGACTCCTCGCTTCCCGGTCGTGGGCATTGGCGCGTCCGCGGGCGGCCTGGAAGCAGCGACCAGCCTTTTAAAGGAATTGGCTCCGCATCTGGGAATCGCTTACGTCCTGGTGCTGCATCTTGATCCCGCCCGAGAGAGCAAAGTAAGCGAAATACTTGCCCGCACGACCACGATTCCGGTGGTGCAAGCCCAGGCCGAGATGCGCGTAGAGCCCGACCATATCTACGTGATTCCCCCGAATTGCGACATGACGATCGACCACGGGGTGCTGCACCTGAAGGACCGGGAACCGCACAGATCCGCGAATACGACCATCGATACTTTCCTGAGATCGTTGGCGGTGGCCCACGGTAGCGACGCCATCGGCGTCATCCTTTCCGGAACCGCTTCGGACGGGACCCTCGGGCTGGCCGCGATCAAGGGCGAAGCGGGCATCACGTTTGCGCAGGAACCATCATCGGCCAAATACGATGGGATGCCGGCCAGCGCGATTGCCTCTGGCTGCGTTGATTTCATTCTGACTCCCGGCGAAATCGCAAAAGAGATAGCTCGTATTCGTCATCATCCCTATATCGCGGACCGTTCCAACCCTGAGGCCGAACAGGTTGGCGACGGCAGCGATATGGAGCAGATCTTTCGGTTACTGCGGCGGACAACGACAGTAGACTTCTCGGGGTACAAATCACCCACGATTGCCCGCCGCATCCAGCGCCGGATGGCTTTGCAGAAAATCGAGAAACTCAAGGATTACGGCGTCTTTCTGCATCGCGAGCCGCACGAGGTGCAAGCGCTCTACCAGGATCTGCTGATCAACGTAACCAGTTTTTTCCGCAACCCGGACGCATTCGCAGCACTTAGACAGATTGTCTACCCGGCTATTTTGGAGGCGCGGACCTCAGCATCCGGTCCGGTGCGAGTGTGGGTTCCAGGGTGCTCTACCGGCGAAGAGACGTACTCGCACGCTATTTCGCTGGTAGAGTTTTTGGGTGAGGAGCGTGCAGATGTACCTATCCAGGTGTTCGGTACAGATCTTAGCGAAAGCGCCATTCAACGTGCCAGGGCGGGACTGTACAAGGAGAATATCGAAGCGGATGTGACGCCAGCCCGGTTGCGGCGGTTCTTTTATAAGGCGGACGGGGGCTACCAGATCAAGAAGACCATTCGCGATTTTTGCATTTTCTCCACGCAGAACGTCTTCAACGATCCGCCCTTCTCTCGCATGGATCTGGTCAGTTGCCGCAATGTGATGATTTACTTAAGTCAAGGATTGCAGAAGAGGGTTGTACCGATCTTTCACTATGCATTGAATCCGACCGGGTTTCTCATGCTGGGAAGCACGGAGGGGCTACTGGGTGCGGGTTCGGAGCTTTTCGCAATGACCGACAAGAAACAGAAAATCTTTCGTAAGCGGTTGGTGTCGGCGCCCGTTGCCTTCGGTTTTTCTGTGGGTAAGCCGGAGCATGGGCCAACCGAAACCCCAACGGTAACCGGACAGTTAAAGTCGCCGGAAACGCTCAAGATCCCTCTGGAGTTGCAACGAGAAGCAGACCGGCTGCTGCTGGCGAGGTACGTGCCTCCTGCAGTGCTCATCAACGAACACCTGGAAATTCTCCAGACCAGGGGGCGCACGGCTTCGTTTCTCGAGCTTCCTTCCGGGAAAGCCAGCCTCAATTTGCTCAAGATGGCACGCCCGGGCTTGTTATTCGAACTGCAGGGCGCGATCGACGAAGCACGCAAGCAAGGCTTTGAAGCTATCAGACCGCGGGTGCGGGTGGACGACGAAAAAGCAAAAACGGTCACCATTCGCGTTGTTCCGTTCAAGGTCCCCACCCAGACGCAACATAGCTTCCTGATTGTTTTCGAGAGTGATTTGCCGGCTGAGGACGGAGTGTCGCCGAGCGGCCTGGTGCAAGCATCGGCGACCCAGATGGTGGATCCGTCCATTTCCGGGGAATACTCTGTTCTGGGAAAACAGATCGCCCAACTGAGACAGGAACTGGCGGCCACCAGGGAGTATCTGCAGTCCATCATCGAGTCACAGGAAGGCACCAACGAGGAGCTGCAGTCCGCCAACGAAGAGATTCAATCGGGGAACGAAGAGCTGCAAAGTACAAATGAAGAGCTGCAGACCTCGAAAGAAGAACTGGAGTCGGCCAACGAGGAACTGCATACGGTCAACGAGGAGATGCAGCATCGCAATGAGCTGCTCACCCAGCTGAATAACGACCTCACCAACCTGCTGTACAGCGTCAGTCTGCCGATAGTGATGGTCGGAGCCGATCTGAGCGTTCGCCGGTTTACGCCGCAGGCAGCCGCAGTGCTGGGTCTGAGCTCGAGCGACATCGGCCGCCCCATGCCGAGGCTCAGGCTTAAGGTGGACATGGGGAGCCTGGAACAAAATATGCTGGATGTGATTCAGCAGGTGCAATCGCAACAGTTGCATGTTCAGGACAACGAGGGAAAGTGGTGCATTCTGCGAATCGTGCCTTATCGAACCATGGACAACCGGATCGATGGGGTGGTACTCAGCGTGATGAACGAGATAGGGAGTTTCTCCGGCAGTCCCGGGGGAGTCGATGGGATGGGAAAGGGAAAAGCGCCTGCCGGGAAAAGCGACCGGCGCAGCAAAGCTGCGGGGGGGCCCCGGCGCAAGTAGGGCCAACCTTTGGTAATGTGCCTGCCTTCTCCCAAGAAAGCTAATTTTTCGCCCGACGGCAACCCATCGGTCACTAGCCACCTCCCACTACTGTGCTGCAAAAAAGGCGGCCCGACATGACGGAAACCGGTCCAGCCTCTCCGTTAGACGATAAACGCGCAGAAGATCGCACGCTTCGCCTGGAGACCGCACTGCGCCGGTCGGAAAGGCTGGCGATGGCGGGACGGCTTGCCGCATCGGTCATGCATGAGATCAATAATCCGTCGCAGGCCATTGCCGACCTCGTTTACCTCATCGGGAAAGATGCCGACCATCCTGAACGGGTGCGCGCGCATGCGGTGCAAATTGAGGAACAGCTGGTGCGCATTCAGTACATCGCCCGGCAGACGCTCTCTTTCTTTCGTGATGCGCCGCGAAGCCAGACGAAAGATTTAGTGCCCCTGGTAGACGCTGCCTTGCGCTACCACGGCGCCTTGCTGGGAGAAAAACATATTCAGGTGCAAAAAGAGTTGCCGGATATCCTGGTCGCCTCTGTCTATCCTGGTGATTTCCTGCAGTTGGTATCGAATCTTGTGCGCAACGCCGCGGAGGCGTTGCCCGGTGGCGGGGCCTTATGGATTCGGCTACGTGCTTTGGGCGCGAACGCACGTTTAACTGTGGCGGACAACGGGCCAGGCATCCCAATGCCTATTCAGGCACGTCTTTTTGAGGCCTTTCAGAGTGATAAAGCAGAGGCCGGCAACGGATTAGGGTTGTGGATTTGCAAGACGATCGTGGATAAACATCGGGGAAGTATTCTCTGGCGCAGTTCTATCGAAGATAAAGCGCATGGTACGACTTTCTCGGTTTTGCTGCCACTGGAGGGGCCCGCCGAAAACGCCGGTTTTGGAGAGATGCCTTATATTGCCAGGTGAGCGCTCAAACCGTTTTCCTGACTGAGGGACGTTTAGCCAGGGCAGCCAGCACGCGGAGAAGCTCATCCACCTTCGCCATGGGTTCAAGCAGTTCATCAAATAGCCCTGGCGCCTGCCCAATTTCGTTCAAGCCGGTCAACCGCAGAAGCTTATCTTCAGGGTGGCGGTTGCGAATGACGACCGCCAACAGTGCAAGCTCATAAAAATCAAGGGTGTGGCAAAATACCCAGATCCGCGGTCCGCGGACTTCCCGGATCTCCGCAGTTACCTGGTCCGGGGTCATCGAATGGATTGTGTATCCGGCGCAACTGATGATTTTGGAACGCAGGCGCAAGAGTTCCTGATCGCGCCCGATTTGAAGGACTATTTGGGGCCGCTCCACATCCTTACGGCGTGAATCGCTGCGGTTTACGAACGGAATTAGCCTTGGTAGCAGCATCGAAAGTCCCTTCAGCCGGGATCGTCAGCGGGCAGCTCAGGCTGGTCTTACGAGGAAACCACCGGTCGCGGTTGTTTTTCACCCGAATACCCAGTGAAGATGGCTGCCGCTGAAGCTCGTGCTTACTAGGCCGAGCTTACTGGAGGATTTCGGCGGGCAAAAAGCGACAAATGACGCCATTACGAGGTTTGGACGCATTCATGGAAGTTGTATTCCCCTGGTGCGCACCTGCTTTCGCCATGATTTTCAGAAAGGAAAAGGCCGGCGCTTCTAGCCGGCCTCTGTTTTTCCCACCCCTCCGTGATTCGAGGGGTCAACGTCGTTGATGCGTGAACGAATGCAGGAAGCAGAGGAAAGTGCGAAAACTTGCTCCCCTTCCTGCTCACTCCGGTTACCTTGCGAACCCATTCGCAACCCACTGTTAAGGGAGATGCGGTTTGAAGCACGGTGGTGGCCTCGGTTTCGGGCCAGTTTCGCCGTGCCCCATAATGGAAGGAGTGAATCGAAGCGCAACATGACGACTTTCCCCGATGGGACCGTAGAAACAAATTCTGGGGTTTATGAATGGGAAAGTTTTCTCCGGCGGGAGCCCATAGCTCTCGATCATGTGCAGACAGCGGCGTCGCTCGAGGGCAAGCGAATCCTGGTGACGGGGGCCGGCGGCTGGATCGGTTCGTCCCTGACTCGCTCGATCGCCAGGTTTGCTATAGGGCAACTGGTGCTGTTGGAAGCCGCGGAGCGGAGTCTGTACGAAATAGATGCGACCCTACGACAACTGCCGTACCCGATCGAGCACGTGCCTATATTGGGCAGCGTCTCGCACCCGGCACTGCTGAATGAGGTATTCCGGCGTTACCATCCGCAGATTGTGTTCCACGCGGCTGCTTACAAGCATGTTCCGCTCATGGAACAGAATCCCTTTGCCGCCATCGAGAACAATGCCATCGGCACCCGCCGGCTGGTTGAAGCCGCCGCAAATCATCGAACGGAACAGTTGATCCTGCTTTCGACTGATAAGGCGGCGGATCCAGTCAGCATCATGGGCGCCTCGAAGAGACTTGCCGAGCTGGTGGTGCTGACGCAGCGTTCGCAAGGGATGAAGGCTGTTCGCCTGGGTAATGTGCTCGGTTCAGAGGGTAGTATTGTTCCCCTCTTCCTCAAGCAGATTTCGTCCGGGCTTCCGGTCACGGTTACCCATCCGGACGTTCGCCGCTACTTTCTCACCACTGCGGATGCGGTAACGGTGCTGCTGCAGGCGGCTCACGCGGAGACGGCTCCGGGCATCCTGGTGCCGGATTTGGCAGAGCCGCTGAGGGTGGAGGCGCTGGCGCGCCATCTTATGGCGAAGGCACACAGCACTTCCACGCTGGTCTTTACCGAGCTTAGGCCCGGCGACAAGATGTGTGAGGCTCTGCTGTCTTCGCGGGAATCGTTTGCGGGAGGGGCGGGGCCGTTGCGACTGGTGAAGAGTCCTTTTCCGGCCCCGGCAATGATGGCGGACGTTCTTCAAGAACTTGAGCAGGCGTGCCAGAAACGGTCCCTGGAGCGCTTGTTGAAAGCGGTGCTCCGCGCAGCGCCCGAGTATCGGCCGAGCGCGCTGATGCAAACAGCGGTCGAGGAACCGGCGTGAAGCGAACCATTGCGGTGGTGACCAGTTCCCGTGCCGACTACAGCCATCTTTACTGGCCTTTACATGACCTGGCGCAGCACCCGGATGTGGAGTTGAAGTTGATCGTGCTCGGTGCGCATCTCGCGCCCCAGTTCGGGGAGACGGTGAAAGAGATCGAGAAGGATGGCTTCCCGATTGCCGCGAGGCTCGAGTGTCTGCTCAGTTCGGATACAGATGTCGGCATGGCCAAGACGCTGGGCGTAGCTGTGCTTGCCCTGGCCGACCTGCTTGGACAAATGCGGCCGGATCTGCTGCTGCTGATCGCCGACCGGTACGAGATGCTCGCGCCAGCGTCGGTTGCGCTCACCTTGCGAATTCCTATTGCTCATATAGAAGGTGGCGAGATCAGCGAGGGGGCTATCGACGATGCGGTGAGAAATGCGCTCACGAAAATGAGCCACATTCATTTCACGTCGACGGAAAGTGCTCGCGCCCGCGTGGTGGCGATGGGTGAGGAGCCATGGAGAGTCCATCGCGCCGGTGCTCCCTCACTGGACCATCTTCGCCGCAGCCGGTTGCTCGATGTCCCGGAACTCGAGGAGAGGCTGCAGGTGAGTCTGCGACTGCCTACGGTCGTGGTGGCGTATCATCCAGTGACCATCGTGCGCGATACGACGCGGGAGGCTGATTGCCTCTTTGCGGCTCTCGAGAAGGTGGACGCGCAAATACTCTTTTGCTATCCCAACTCCGATGCCGGCAGTCATGACCTGATGCAGCGGACGCGGGCCTTCCTCGCTACCCGCAGCGACGCCAAGGTCTATGTCAACCTGGACGCAGTCACCTACTGGAGCCTGCTGCGCGATGTTGCCCTGCTCATTGGTAACTCAAGCAGTGGCATTATGGAGGGGGCTTCCTTCGCGCTGCCGGTGGTGAATGTCGGTTTCCGGCAACAGGGACGGGAGCGGGCGCCCAATGTGCTCGATGCGGAGCCGGAGACAAGCGCCATTCTCGCCCGAATTGCTGAGGGCATGAGCAGTGAGTTTCGTGCATCGCTCGCCGGCATGGCAAATCCTTACGGAGACGGAAATGCGGCGGAAACCATCGTGCGGGTACTCACCGGCATTCCTTTGTCTGGGGAACTGCTGGTCAAACACGCCCCGGTTATCGGCGCATGAAGATACCGTTGTCCGCCCCGGACATAACCGAGGCGGAAATCGAAGCGGTGGTTGGCGTGTTGCGTACTTCGCGGCTCAGCCTCGGCCCGGTGACGGAACAATTTGAGGCCGCGGTCGCGGAGTACGTTTCCCTGCCCTACGCCGTAGCCGTGAGCTCCGGAACAGCCGGATTGCATCTTTGCATCCGCGCGCTGGGTATTGGAGAGGGGGATGAGGTGATCGTTCCCTCGTTCACCTTTATCGCTGCAGCCAACGCCATTCGCTATGAACGCGCGACCCCGGTCTTTGTTGACATCGATCCAGGCACGCTCAACATCGACCCGCAGAAGATCGAGGAAGCAGTCACGCCGAGGACGCGAGCTATCCTTGCGGTCCATACGTTCGGAGTTCCTGCGGAGATGACGGCCATTCTCGATATCGCCCAAAGGCACGGGCTGCTGGTAATTGAGGATGCCTGCGAGGCGATCGGTGCAGAGTACCGCGGCTGTCGCGTTGGTTCCATGGGAAGCGCCGGCGTCTTCGCTTTTTACCCCAACAAGCAAATCACCACGGGCGAAGGGGGTGTCGTGGTGACACGGGATGAGGGGCTGGCACGGCGCATCCGGGCTCTTCGCAACCAGGGGCGCTATGAAAGCGACGATTGGTTTCAGCACACCGAGTTGGGCTACAACTACCGTATCTCCGATATCCATTGCGCATTAGGACTGGCGCAGATAGGCAGGCTGGAAGAGATTCTGCGAAAGCGCGCGCAGGTCGCCATTGCCTACCATCGGCGGCTCAGCCAATGTCCGGAGCTCTCTCTGCCGCCCGTCGCCCTCGCATGGGGCCGCATCAGCTGGTTTGTCTATGTCGTGCGCATGAATGCCGGCGGCCATCGGGAACGAGATGCTATTATGCGCGGCTTGGCTGCAGCCGGCATCGCTTCCGGCCGGTACTTTGCCCCGATACACTTACAGCCCAGTTACGCCGCCTGGCGACATTCCGCCAACCTGGCGGTGACCGAAGCGGTGGCTTCGCGCACCCTGGCGCTGCCCTTCTTCAACAACCTCGACGCAGACGCGATCGACCATGTTTGCGATACGCTGGGCCGCCTGCGGTTATCGGGTCAAGCGCCCTGAGCTGGTTTGCGACTCTGTTAAATCGAACTGACTCGGCCATTTGCAACCCCTACGTCCTGTTCTATAGTCGAGGGTGGATTCCTTTGAGCGATAAGTGATCGCGACCGGAGCAGAATGCGTGTCAAAGTTTTATCGTGCCGCCGAGCCTTTATCGGCCTTCTTTTCATTCCCCTACTCCTCATGCCCGCAACCGCCGGACGGGCGGATGTTACCCCGGCCCAAAAAGCGGAAGCTGCCAAGCTAAACAACCTTGGCACCGCGCTGATGAACCAGCAGTTGCTGGATAAGGCGCAGGCGAAATTCGGCGAGGCTTACGCGCTGGATCCGTCGCTGGTCCCGGCTGAGGTGAATCGAGGCATCGCGCTGATCTACTTGCAGAAAATACCGGAAGCGAAGCAAGCGCTGGAACAAGCAGGGACCCAGGATCCCAAAGATCCACATATCTGGTACGCGCTGGGCATCTTGCACCGCATCGACGCGCAGTACCCGCAAGCCCTGGAAAGTTTTCAGAAAGTGGCGGCGCTGGTTCCAGACGATGCGGACACTCACTATTTTCTGGGTTCTGTCTACCTTGAGTTACATCAGCCGGATCAGGCGCTCACCGAGTTTCAGACGGCCTTGCGGCTGAGCCCGGTTCACGCATCGGCGCAGTTCGGGCTGGCGAAAGTGCTGCAACGGCTGGGCCGCAGAGACGAGGCAGCCACGGCATTCAAGCGCTTCGAAACCCTGAACGAGGAGAAGATCGGGTCTCCCTTGGCGCACACCTATGGAGATGAGGGGCACTACTCGCTGGTAGAAGATACGCTGACCCTGACGCCGCCAGTAGGGCCAATGATCCCGGTCAGCTTTACGGTGCAGGATCTCAACCACGTGGCTGCGGGCGCCACAAAGACAAGCGATCGGCCCCAGGGAGGAGCTTGCCTGATCGCGCCCGCGGGCGAACAGTCGTATCTCCTGATTATGGCTTCCGGCGAGGACGCTATCCGTACTTATGCGAAATCGGGGAGCGGAAGCTTTGCGCTGCTGCCGAGCGCGCAGACGGGCCTGGCGGCCAGCGGCACCGGCGTGGCCTGCACGGTGGGCGACTTCGATAACGATGGGCTGCCCGATGTTGCCGTAGCCATGAGCGATCGTGTTCTGCTGTTCAAAAACCATGGCGGTGGCAAATTTTCCGATGTGACCGCGGCAGCCGGTGTGCAGCCGGCGAATCAGCCGAACGGCATCACTTTTGTCGACTACGACCATGATGGCGATCTTGACCTCTTCGTGACCGGCAAGCCCTCCGCTGCCGGGGCAAAGCCTAGTGTGCTGTGGCGGAACAACGGCAACGGCACGTTTACTAATTGGACGGAGCAGACAGGCCTCGGCGGCGAAGGTACTACGCTGGCGGCGACTTTATCCGACCTGAATAACGATCGCGCGGTTGATCTGCTGGTAACAGGTTCGGGCGCTGCACCTACTTTCTTTGCCAACCCCCGCGAGGGACAGTTCAAGTCCTCTCCACTTTATGCCGAGACCGGCTTGTCCCCGACGGTGGGAGCAGTCGTGCTCGATTTCAACAAAGATGGATGGATGGATGTAGCCCTCACCCACGCCGGCAGCCCAGGAATTTCGCTGTGGCGCAATGTGCAGGGCAAGCGCTTTGAACGGGTCGCGTTGCCGGTAGAAAATGTGACCGCAGGTTGGGGACTCACCGCAATCGATCTCGACAACGACGGATGGCTTGACCTGGTGGCCGCGGTTGAAACGGCGCAGGGACCAGAGTTGCGGGCTCTACGAAATTTGGGTCCGGCGGGCTTTGAGGATGTGACGGCGAAGGTGAAGCTTGACCAGGTAAAGCTGGTGCAACCCCGCGCGCTGATCGCCGCCGACGTCGATGGCGATGGCGCCGCCGATCTAATCGTCACGCAGCCGACCGGCAATCCCCTGCTTCTACACAACGAAGGCGGGAACCGCAATCACTCCCTGCTGATTTCGATGAAGGGGGTGGCGGATAACAAATCGGGGATCGGCGCCAAGGTAGAGGTATTTGCCGATGGTGTGTGGCAGAAGTTCGAGATGGTGGGGGCTTCCGGCTATCTCAGCCAGGGAGCGCAGCAGATTCTTGCCGGTATCGGGACAGCGGAACACGCCGATATGGTGCGAATCCTGTGGCCGACCGGGGTCCCTCAGGATGAAACCGAGGTGGGCACAAAGAATACGCTGGCGGTCCTGGAACTGGACCGGCGGGGCAGTTCCTGTCCGACCCTGTTTGCGTGGAATGGTACGAAATACGAGTTTATCTCTGACGTGATCGGCGCCGCCGTCATTGGCCACTGGGTTTCGCCGACGGCGAGAAACAACGCCGATCCGGATGAATGGATCAAGGTGGAAGGTTCGCA
>JBAVQC010000452.1:0-14363 GCA_049693715.1 Acidobacteriaceae bacterium
CCTCTATGACGCGCGGCCCTTGCCCGGGGGCCTGAATACCTATGGCGTCGCGGAATACAAGCTCCCCCTGGTCGAGAGCCTGCGCGAGATCGAAATGCTCGCGCAGCTAGGAGTGGAATTTCACTTCGACACCCTCATCGACGCCCAGGGCCTCACGAACCTCGAAGGCGATCACGATGCCGTCTTCCTCGGGATAGGCCTCGGCGCCATCCACAAGCTTGGCGTCCCCGGCGAAGAACTGGCCGGCGTAACCAACGCGCTCGACCTGATCGCTGGTTACAAATCAGGGGCATGGCCATCGACGCCCCCTCGGGTGGTCGTCGTCGGCGCCGGCAACACCGCTATCGATGCCGCGATCGCCGCAGTCCGGCTGGGTTCCAGCGATGTGCATATCGTCTACCGTCGCGGCGCGGAGCAGATGTCCGCTTTCGCCTTTGAATACGAGCATGCGCGCCTGGAGGGAGTAAAGTTCCTTTGGCATGTTCAGCCCACGCGAGTTCTGGGCAGTGCCGCCGTGGAAGGTCTTGAGCTGATCACCCTGGCGGCATCTGAGGATGGAGTCGTTCCCCAACCAGGCGTTCCCCAACCGGGTTCGGAATTTAGCCTCCCGGCCGATTTGGTAGTCCTGGCCATCGGTCAAGCAAACCAAACCAGCCTGTCAGAGAAGCTTGAGCTCCAACGCGGCCGTATCGTGGTCGACCGAGCCACCGGCCAAACCTCAGTTCCGAAATACTTCTCCGGCGGAGACTGCACCAACGGCGGCCGCGAAGTGGTCGACGCCGTCGCCGATGGAAAGCGCGCAGGCATCGGCATCGCCGCGTGGCTGGGGGTCAAGCATGCCTAAACCAACACTCGCAACCACCTTCTGCGGCATCCAGTGCCCCAATCCGTTTTGGCTCGCCTCCGCTCCGCCCACCAATTGCGGCGAGCAGATCATGCGCGCTTTCGATGCCGGCTGGGGCGGCGCGGTATGGAAAACGATCGGCGAACCGATCACCAATGTCAGCTCCCGCTATTCCTCCATCGACTGGGACGGCCGCCGCATGATGGGCTTCAATAATATCGAGCTCATCTCCGACCGCTCCATCGAGATCAATCTCCAGGAGATGGCGGAAGTCAAGCGGCGCTACCCAAAACACGTGGTCATCGCCTCGCTCATGGTCGAGAGCAAACGCGAGACCTGGCATGACATTGTGCAGCGCGCAGAAGACGCCGGCGCGGACGGGCTCGAGCTAAACTTCGGTTGCCCCCACGGCATGAGCGAGCGTGGGATGGGGTCCGCCGTCGGTCAGGTGCCCGAGTACTGCCAGCAAATCACCGGCTGGGTGAAAGAAAAAGCGCGCACTCCGGTGATCGTGAAGCTCACGCCGAACATCTCCGACATCCGCATGCCTGCGCGGGCGGCCAAGCGCGGAGGAGCCGATGCGCTCTCCGCCATTAACACCATCAACTCCATCACTGGCATTGACCTCAACACCTTACAACCCAACCCCAACGTCGACGGCAAGAGTTCTCATGGCGGCTATTGCGGCCCGGCGGTGAAACCCATCGCGCTCAACCTGGTGCACGAGGTGCTGTCTGACCCGCAGGGTGCATTGCCCGTCTCCGGCATCGGCGGCATCGCCAACTGGCAGGATGCCGCCGAATTTATTCTGCTCGGTTGCGGCACGGTGCAGGTGTGTACCGCCGCCATGCACTACGGCTACCGCATCGTCGAAGATATGCAGGATGGGCTGCTGGCATGGATGGCGGAGAAAGGCTTTGCCACCATCGACGACTTCCGTGGGCTTTCGCTCCCCACCGTCGTGGACTGGAATCATCTCAACCTGAATTACCAGATAGTCGCGCGCATTCATGAGGACCTGTGCATCGGCTGCCAGCTTTGTTACACCGCCTGCTGGGATGGCGCCCACCAGTGCATTCATCTCGACCGCACCGCGACCGCACCGGATATCACCCGCACCCCGGCCATGGTCGAGGCTGAGGCAGCCCGACGCATCTCGACCACGCCGATTCCCAAACTCGACGCCGGCGCGGTTCACACCAACGCAATCACTCCGCTGGAGCGTATTCCGCGAGTCGATGAACACCACTGTGTCGGTTGCAATCTCTGCTCGCTGGTTTGCCCCGTAGAAGGCTGCATCACCATGGAGCAGGTAGACAACGGTCTTGCCCCGCAGACTTGGGCAGAGCGCAGTACGGCAGCGCCGGTGAGGTCGTAACCACAATCCCTATGCCGACCCTGATCAAGAACGGCACCGTCGTCAACGCTGATGGCCAAAGCAAGGCCGACGTGCTCCTGGCCGGGGAAACGATTCAGAAGGTCGGCCCGGATCTCCCCGCCGAGGGCCATACAGTCATCGACGCCACCGGCCTCCTGGTGATGCCCGGTGGGGTAGACGTTCATACCCATCTGGATATGCCCTTCGGGGGCACTGTTACGGCCGACGATTACCGCACCGGCACCATCGCCGCGGCCATCGGCGGAACAACCACGGTCATCGACTTCGTCCTTCAGTCACGCGGCCACACCATGGCTGAGGCGCTCGAAACCTGGTTGAGCAAGAGCGATGGGAAAGCATGCATTGACTTCGGGCTGCACATGGCCGTCACCGACCTTGGCCCCGGCGATGGTTCGCAAGGCCTGGCCGAGATGGAAACGATGGTGGCCAAGGGCATCCCGTCGTTCAAGCTCTTCATGGCCTACCCTAACGGGCTGATGATCGACGACGGCCTGATGTACAAGGTCATGCACAAGGCCGGCACGATGAACGCGCTTTGCTGCGTGCACGCGGAGAACGGTCTCGTCATCGACGTGATCGTGGCGCGCATGATCGCCGAGGGCAAAACCGCGCCCCACTTTCACGCGCACAGCCGTTCGGCCAAAGCGGAGGCCGAAGCCACCCACCGGGCTATCCATATAGGCGAGATGGCCGGCGCCGCGGTCTACATCGTGCATCTTTCCAACGAAGACTCGCTCCGCGAATTGAAACACGCGCAGCAGCGCGGCCTGCGTGCTTTGGCGGAAACGTGCCCGCAGTACCTGGTGCTCTCGCTCGAAGAGCACATGCCCGGCAAGAGCTGGGAGGAAGCGAAATACGTCTTCACTCCGCCTCTGCGCGCAAAACACAACCAGGCCCCACTTTGGAAGGCGCTGCAAGATGGAACGCTTTCCGTAGTTTCCACCGATCACTGCCCTTTCCGCTTTGCGGATCAGAAGTCGCTGGGCAAAGACGACTTCTCAAAAATTCCCAACGGCGGCCCCGGCATCGAGAACCGCATGCAGGTCATGTGGCAATTCGGAGTGAACGCAGGGCAACTCACGCCGGAAAAGTTTGTCGAGCTCTGCTGCACGGCGCCGGCACGCATCTTCGGCATGCCGCAAAAAGGGTCCCTCACTCCGGGCAAAGATGCCGACGTGCTGCTTTGGGATCCGAAGGTCTCCTACACCATCACGGCCGCGACCCAAGCCATGGCAACCGACTACTCCATGTTTGAAGGCTGGAAAGTGACAGGCAACGCCAGGCACGTCTTCTCCCGCGGAGAGCTGGTGGTCAAAGACGGGCAGTGGATCGGAAAGACCGGGCGTGGGCGATTCCTCAAGCGCGAAGCCAATGCCGGAGGATTCGCCTGATGCCGGTGCTCACCGACGTAGATCCGGGCCTCTATAACGCGGACCTGGCGCCGACCTCGCCGGCGAATCGTACCTGGAGCACTTACAATTACATCGCCCTGTGGTTCTCCATGTCCATGGAGGTCACCACCTACATGCTGGCCTCGTCGCTGATTGCCGGGGGCATGAATTGGAAGCAGGCGATCCTCACCATCATGCTGGGAAACCTCATTGTGCTCGTGCCCATGCTTCTGAATGCGCACGCGGGCGCCAAGTACGGAATCCCTTTCCCCGTCTTCGTGCGTGCCAGTTTCGGCGCCCTGGGAGCGAATATTCCTGCGATGCTGCGCGCCCTGGTGGCGTGCGGATGGTTCGGCATTCAGACCTGGTTAGGCGGCCAGGCGATCGCCGCCATGATCGCGGTGGTATGGCCGGCCACGACACACAGTCCGGCGGTTCTATGGTCGAGCTTTCTCGGCTTCTGGCTGCTGAACATGTTCGTGGTTTGGTGTGGAGTGGAGTCCATCCGCTTCCTGCAAAGCTTTTCGGCGCCCTTCATGCTGGTGATGTCGCTGATGCTGCTCTGGTGGATGCTGCACCAGGCAGGCGGTTTTGGACCCATGCTTTCGGCGCCTAGCCGATTCCACACCACCGGCGCCTTTCTTCACTTCTTCTTCCCATCGTTGACGGCGATGGTGGGGTACTGGGCTACGCTTTCGCTCAATATTCCCGACTTTACCCGCTACGCCAAGTCGCAGGATTCGCAGATTGTGGGCCAGGCTTTTGGTTTGCCGGTAGCGATGACGCTTTACTCGTTCGTTGGCATAGCGTGCACGTCGGCGTCGGAGAAGATCTTCGGCGAGGCGATTTGGTCGCCCATCACACTGATCAGCCGCTTTCACCAGCCGGTGGCGGCGATACTCGCGTTGATCGCGGTGCTGGTGGCAACCCTCAACGTGAACATTGGCGCCAACGTAGTCTCGCCTTCGAATGACTTCTCAAACCTCGCGCCGCGCCTGATCAGCTTTCGCACCGGAGGGCTCATCACCGGCTTTCTCGGTCTGGCCATGATGCCATGGAAGCTGATGAGTACGTTTGGTACTTACATCTTTGGCTGGCTGGTGGGCTACTCCGGATTGCTCGGGCCGGTAGCGGGCATCATGGTGGCAGACTATTTCCTGATCCGGGGCACGCATCTGGATGTAGCGTCGCTCTATCATCGTGGGGGCCCGTATGAGTACTCGCGTGGATTGAATCCGCGTGCGGTCGTGGCGCTGGTTGCCGGGGTGTTTGTGGCTCTTATCGGGCTCGCGGTACCGCCGGTACGCTTCCTGTATGACTACGCCTGGTTCGTTGGGTTCTTTTTATCGGCAGCGATTTATTACGCACTGATGCTGCGGTATAAGCCATCCATAGCGTAGGCATAAAATCGACATGTCCTTTGACAACTGACCGTCGATGGTGACAAAGGGAGAAATCGACCCCGGTCTTCTCAGGCTCGAAATAAACCCTGTTACCAGATAACGCAACGATTCACTGGAGCCATCGGCTGCCCCGTCTTGCACGCAAAGGCCCGTTGGAACTCGGGAAGGTTCCTCACCACCCCATTGGCGCGGAACTCCTCCGGGGAATGAGGATCGGTCTGTATGCGCAGGCGCAAATTTTCCGGACGGTTGTTCTGGCACCAATTCTGACCGAAGGAAACGAAGAACTGCTGCCGGGGGTTCAGCCCTCCATACTCCGCGCTTCCCTTCTTCTCCAGGTCGACGCCGTCCTTCTGTGCGCGGTCAAGATAAGCGAGGAAAGCCAGCTTAAGCCCGCCGAGATCGGCAATGTTCTCGCCCAGGGTCAGCTTGCCGTTCACGTGCAGATCATCCACCCCGACAAAGCCGTCGTACTCCTTCACGACACAATCGGCGCGTTCATCAAATTGCTTGCCGTCCGCAGGCGTCCACCAATCCTCAAGATTTCCCTTGCCGTCAAACTGGCGGCCTTCATCGTCGAAGCCGTGGGTCAGCTCATGGCCGATCACGGCTCCTGCCGCACCGTAATTCACCGCATCATCCCGGCTGTCATCGAAGAACGGCGGTTGCAGAATACCGGCAGGAAAGTTGATGTCGTTCATCTGCGGACTGTAATAAGCATTCACGGTAGGCGGACTCATGCCCCATTCGCCGCGGTCCACCGGCTTGCCGATTTTCGCGATCTCGCGCCGCTCTTCAAACCCTGCCGCCTGCAACGCATTCCCGAGCGCATCGCCGCGGGTTACGGTCAGGGTCGAATAGTCACGCCATCTATCGGGGTACCCAATCTTGTCCGCAACCTCATGCAGCTTCTCTTTTGCCCGGGCTTTGGTCGTCGCGCTCATCCAGGGCAGTTGTTCAATATCCCGGCCCATAGCTGCCTCTACGTCGTGAGTCAGCTCCAGGGTTCGCGCTTTGTCTTTCGCGCTGAACCTCTGCTCAACGTAGACCTGCCCCAAGGCCTCTCCGAGTGCCTCGTCGGTCGCCCGGACACACCGCTTCCATCTTGGTTTCTGTTCCGGCTGACCATCCAGCGTTTTGCCGTAGAAATCGAACGACTCCTGATCGAGCGCCTGGGGCAAAACGATCGACGGCAGGTTCCGGATGGTCGCCCAGCGAAGGTAGGTCTTCCAATCATCCAGGCTGGTGCTCGCGAGCACCTTATTCAGACCCGCAAAATAGGCCGGCGTGGTTACGTTAAGCGATTCCACCGGGGGCGTATGCGTTGCACGCAGAAAGCGGGCGAAGCTGAAGGAGGGCGTGCTGCTGTCGAACTTCGCCAGGTTCATCTTGTGATAGACATTGGCGGGATCGCGCCGCTCCACGGTACTGAGGGAAAAACCGGCAAGCGTGGTCTCCAGTTTCAGAACCGTTTCCGCATCTTTGGCCGCTTGCGCTTTGGTTTCGCCGAGCAGCTCAAAGGTGCGCGCTACGTGGGCCTGATACTGGCCACGCAGCTTCACCGACTTTTCGTCCTTGCGCTCGTAGTATCCCTTTTCCGGTAATCCCAACTCCATCTGATCCAGATTCGCGATTTGTTGGGTGGCGTCTTTGAAATCCTGGTCGGAGCCGAAAGCAAACAGCGTGTTCACGCCGATGCTGTCCATGTAAGCCGCGAATTCCGGCAATTCGTCTTTCGACTTGAGCGCGGCGATGCGATCCATCAGCGTTTGCAGAGGCTTGAGCCCCGCGCTGTCCACCGCTTCGACGTTCATGCAAGCGGCATAGTAGTCGCCGATTTTTTGTTCGTTTGCGGTCCGCCCGGCGCCACCGGCAGCGGCTTTCTCAAGAATCGCTTTCAGCACCAATTGATTTTGGTCGTTCAATTCGTCGAACTGTCCATACGAGGATTCGTCCGCCGGAATCGGGGTCTGTTTGAGATATCCGCCGCACGAGTACTGGAAGAAGTTCACGCACGGGTCGGCCGTGGTATCCATCAGGTTCGGGTCAAACGCTTTCAGTGTCTTCTGCGCTGAAGCAGGCAGCAGCGCCGCCACAAACCATAACAGTGAAAACGAAAGCTTAATGCGCGCGCTCATGCCACCTCACTCATTCCAACGTATTCGGAAAAGGAGCGCCTCACAAGCCCCCCGGATGATATTCCCGCTCGGTGTGCCCCTTTAACTGCTCAGGATAGAAGTACACTTCGCGCAAGTTCCCGGTGCGGTACCGCTCCACCTGATCGTTGAAGTGGGGTGACGAGGGGTGCCCGCTTTCCCCACCAGCAGTTACGGCCCGGGCGCGCACTTTGTTCCCAAACTCCACCACGGCAACAAAACTGTTTCCGCCGGTACCGTACCATTTTTTCGTGCCGGTCGCGCGGCCTGTTTCCTTTGCCGTGTAAGGCCGCGCCCCGAAGGCGGCCAGCGAACCCCAACTGGACGCCGTGAACCCCACCGGGGTGCTCGCCTGCGCGTCGTCGAAGGGCTGCACGATGTCTCCGGTCAGACGTTGAAACCGGTTGATCTGCCCCCAGGGGGTCTGCCAGCTGCCGAAGTCCGCGGTCAGCTTGGCAGAAGCCGTAGCCAGGGCCTGCAAAGCCACTTCACCGGGCACCACTGGCGCGGAAAATTCTTCCTCATAAGCAGCGGTATGACCCACCTTTGCAATTTCCTGGCCCCAGAAGATGGCCAATGACGTGGCCACCGAATCCAACCCCCAACGCATATCCCATCTACGCAGGACCGCGATCTGGCCCGCCAGCGCAGCCTTGGTTCTGGACTCCGCCGGCAATTGATCCCAGGCTTGTACGAGCGCCGGCAGCGGCTTGATAAACCAGGGCAAATAGCTGTCGTAAGCCGCGGTCATCAGCCCATCCAGAGTGAAGTTCTTTTTGCCCTGCAATATCTGTATCGCATGCACGCCCCGAGCCGACTCCTTACCGGTCTCCACATAAGCGGGATAATCCTTCCGGTGCAGGCTGCTTGCTCCCGCGCCGTTCCAGGGCGAATCGTTCACGTTGAACAGATATCCGCTCTTCGGATCCAGCAAGTGCGGCGATTCCTCAACCGTCAACAAACCTTTCCAATCCGTTGCCGGGTTACTTCCATCCACCGGCTTGGTGAAGTCGAAGCGCGTGTCCCGGCGCGGAATGTAGTTGCCGTGGAAATAGGCGATGTGTCCATCGGCGTCGGCATAGACGGTGTTATTCGACGAATTGGCTTTCAGCTCCATGGTCTCGAGGTATTGCTGGTAGTTCTTCGCCTTGGTCCGCAGGTAGGACTGCATCAACGCTTTGACCGGCTCCTGCATCAGCCGGATGGTTACCCACTTACCCTCCTGCTCGCGAATCACTGGACCATGATGGGTGTAGTACACGGTGAACTTCTTCTCTGCCATTCCCTGCGCCGTCTTATACGGCACGATAATCTGCTTCTCGACCACTGGCCGCTCTCCGTCGCCGTATCGGTAGAAGTGGTGTCCGTTCTTGGCGTGTACTGTTTCCAGATACTCATCCACGGCATCCACGCCGCTTGAAGTATGCATCCATCCGACCCGCGGATTGAATCCCTGGTAGATGAAGAACTGACCCCAGGTAACCGCCCCATAGGCATCGAGGCCTTCTCCGCTGGCCATTTGCAACTCCGAGCGGAAGAAGAACGAGGTGTGCGGGTTGATCAGCAGCAGCGCGTGATGATCCCTGGTATTGGCTGGGGCAATGGCAATTCCGTTCGATCCGCCTGGCTCTACTTCGTGGGTCGGGAGCGATGCTGTTGCCTGATCGTGGCTGCCGTAGAACGCCTCCAGCTTTTTCAGCTCTACGCGTTCGATGTCGCCTCCGATGCTGCCCTCGGTAAAGGAGAGAGCCATCCAGGGTTCGAAGTGTTGAATCACGCGCGGCTTCATCTCGGGATGCTTCGCCAGGTAGAAGTTGGCTCCATCCGCGAACGCATCCATAAGCCTGCGCAGCCACTCCGGGCTGGCCGCATATTCTTTCTTTAAGTCTTCGGGATCGATGAACATCTTCATGCGCAGATCCTGATAGACCTTGTCCTGGCCTTCTGCCTCGGCCAGCCTCCCCATCGCGTTCAGGTAATTTGTCTCCACGCGATGGAAGTCGTCTTCGGCCTGTGCGTAGATCATGCCAAACACGGCATCGGCGTCGGTCTTGCCATAAACGTGCGCGATGCCCCAGTCATCGCGCACAATCCTGACGTTAGCGGCCTCTCGAGTCCAGCGTGCTTGTTCGGTAGGCATGCTTTGCCCATGGCAGGGCACAAGCAATCCTGCAACTACGATCATCAGCAGACCGAAGCTCTTCTTCATCCGTTTGGTTCGCCTCCTGGGGTCAGTGTAAATGAGGGTTTGGTACGATAAGATTCGCATTGCTTGCCCAAAGGGCGAATGCCAGTTAGCGTCTTAGCATGCAACACAAGGGGCGGCCTGACTGGTTCACCGCTGGAGACATAGACGGCTTCTTCGGCCTCTTCTTCAGCGGCTTTCCCGATCTTCTCCTCATCGTGGGCCTGGCGCCGGTGTGTGGTTTTCCTCTCAGCTTTGTCGCCGGCCGCATCCTTCCCGGGGTTGCAATTTCCGTCCTCGCTGGAAATTTCTTTTACGCCTGGCAGGCACGGCGCCTGGCATTTAGGGAAGGCCGCAGCGATGTGACCGCGCTCCCCTTCGGCGTCAATGCACCCACCATCTTCGCCTACGTCTTCCTGATCATGGGCCCGATCTACGTCAGGACGCATGACGAAAACCTGGCGTGGCACGCGGGCGTTTTCGCCAGTCTGTTCAGCGGCATCGTGCAAACTGCCGGAGCTTTCTCGACCGATTGGCTACGCCGCAATACTCCGCGCGCTGCGCTGCTTGCCCCTTTAGCAGGCCTCGCCCTGGCCTACCTCTGCCTGGGCTTCGTCTTCGGCGTCTTTCAGCAGCCTGCCATCGCCCTCCTTCCCATGCTCATCCTGCTTACGCTCTACGGTTCGCATCTCAAGCTGCCTTATCGTTTGCCGCCCGCTTTGTTGGCCATCGGAATCGGCGCGATCCTGGTTGCGCTGCTGCGATGGCTTGGCATCTACACCGCTCCCCTGCCCGCTGTACCGGCGGTGAAACTCTACCTGCCCCACGCGGTAAACATATTTGCCCTGTTGCATCAATCAACTTATTGGCCCTATCTGACGATCATTGTGCCCCTGGCCGGGCTCGATACGCTGGCCTCGCTGATGATCCTGGAAAGCGTCAAGATCGCCGGCGATGACTACGCGACCAGGCCGTCTTTGCTCATGAATGGGGTGGGCACGATCGCCGCCGCCTGCCTGGGCAGTCCCTTCCCTACGACGCTTTATTTGGGCCATGCTGCGCATAAGGCCAACGGCGCCCGCTCCGGCTATTCCGTGCTCAATGGCCTGGTCACGCTGGTTCTCTGCACCACGGGGATCCTGCCGGTGGTCCTGCGCTTTGTTCCTCTGGAAGTGGCAGCCCCGGTCATCATCTGGTTTGGCCTGATCACGGTTGGACAAGCGGTGAGCGAGGTGCCTTCCCAACAGGCGATCGCCGTGGTCATGGGACTGATCCCCGCAGTGGCGCAGTGGGTCACCGGGATTGCCGATACGGTTGCGCGCAAAGCCGGCAGCAGCCTGATGGAAGTAGCGCCGCGCATGGGCAGCGATCTGGCCGTAGGGGGATTGATCGCGCTGGGGCAGGGATCGCTGCTGACCTCGATGCTCTGGGCCGCGGCACTGGCGTATATCGTGCAACGCCGCTTTGCCCCTGCGGCGGCGTGGCTGGCAGCGGCCGCGGGGCTTTCTGCCGTCGGCATCATTCACGCGTACAAGCTCTCTGCCAACGGCGTCGAGAGTCTGATTGGCTGGTGGGTTGCGCCACAGTTTACACTCGCCTACGCGGGCGGGGCAGCGTTTCTGCTGTCGTGCGCGTGGTATGCGCGTAGGGTTCCATATGCCGAACAACGATAAGGGGAAGGAAACAGTCATGGAGCGTCGCAGTCTGCTAAAAAATCTCTCTGCCGCCGCCGCAGTGGGTGCGGTCACCAACCTGGGGGGTGGACGCACACTCTCTGCCGAAGCGGCTTCCGGAGTGGTGAGGACGATGGGCAACGGTGGCCCCCTGGCGCAGGCAAAGGATGCGGCCCGCAGGGGTATGCCTCCGCTCAAGATCACGGATGTCAAAATCATCGCCACCGCACCTTCCGGTTCCAACTGGACCATCGTCAAGGTGGAAACCAGCGAACCCGGGCTCTATGGCCTAGGCGCGGCGACACACCAGGAGATTCCGCAGGCCGCGCAGGCCTACATCGAAAAACGCCTCAAGCCATTTGTCATCGGCAAGAACTGCGACGAAATCGAGGACATCTGGCAGTCCGCGTATTTGCAGGAGTACTTCCGCTCCGGCCCGGAAGGCAATGATGCGTTGAGTGGGATCGATGGCGCTTTGTGGGACATCCTGGGAAAGCGTCTCGGGGTTCCGGTCTATCAACTGTTAGGGGGCAAGGTTCGTGCCGCTGTCCCGCTCTATGGCCACGCGTCCGCCCTGACGCAAAGTGAACTAAACGACCAGGTGCAGGCCTATATCGAGAAGGGCTACCAGGTGGTGCGCATCCAGTTGGCGGTTCCGGGCTGGTCCGGCTACGGAGTCAGCGGTGCGAAGACTTCCGCCGCGGTGCAGGCGTTGCGGCCCGACGGAGTGACGCCATCGCCGGTCTTCGACGCCGGCCGTTATCTCACCACTACGATAGGCATGTTCGAGGCGGTGCGGGCAAAGTTTGGATTCGATATTGGCCTGGTGCACGACATTCATGAGCGGCCGGCGCCGAACCAGTCGATCGAGTTGTGCCGGGCGGTGGAGCAGTACCGGCCGTTTTACATGGAAGATCCTTTATCGCCGGAAGATGTGGGTTGGTTCCAGATCTTTCGCCAGGAAACCTCGGCGCCGCTCGCCATGGGAGAACTATTTGTGAATCGCAACGAATGGTTGAGCCTGGTGGCGAATCGTTGGATCGACTTCATTCGCATCCACCAGTCGTCTGTGGGTGGGTTGAACATGTGCCGGAAAATAGCGCACTGCTGCGAATTTTTTGATGTGCGCACGGCATGGCACGGGCCGAACAACGTTGATCCAGTCGGTCACTGTTACAATCTTCACCTGAACCTGGTCACTCCGAACTTCGGCATCCAGGAAGAAACCTTCTTCGACGATAAGACCCGCGAAGTGTTTCCGGGCACCCCTGAGATCCGCAAAGGCTACATCTACTCCAACGACAAGCCAGGCTTTGGCATCGATATCGACGAAAAGGCGGCAGCGCGCTATCCCTACACCAAGGACTTTGAAGAGCGGGGCAACGACCGCATGCTCGACGGAACCATCGTCCGGCCGTAGTGCTGTTTTCGCTTCGGGTTGCTTCTTGATGTCTCTTTCATGGCTCCCAGATATGGACGTAAGTCGGCTCGTTCCAGGCGTGACTGATGATCGAAAACTTGCCGGGGCTCAGTTCCACAGCCTTGGCGCCGTCATGGTGTTCAAACCGGTTGTCCATGGGAAACCGGCTCCAGGTAATCCCCTGGGGATCCGCTTGCTTGTAAACGAGCAGGCGGCTTTCACTCCGGTATGGTTTAAACGGGTCGTGCTCACCCACGATCACTTCCAACTTCCCATCCCCATCCAGGTCAGCAACGGAAATGGAATGTGGCGAACGGATCTTGTCGATGATGTGCACCTTGAACTTCCGATCGCGAGGACTGCCGGTATTCTCCAACCAGCCGACCGGCGAGAAGAATGCCTTGTGCACGTTGTAATCGACATTCTCGACCGTAAAGAGAATATCCGGGCGGCCATCTCCATTCACGTCAGCAATCGCTATGCGGCAAATGGCCTGTAAATTCTCAGACTGCAAATACTCCTCATCGATCAACAAGTGCGGACGGAACTGGCCGTCGCCCAGGTTCTCCAGCCAATAGGGTCCGGCAACGATGTCCAGTTTCCCATCCCCATCCAGATCGTAGGCAATCATCTCCTCGCCATACTTGACGTCCGCGACCACCCGCTTCGGCCAGGGTTGTTTCGGATCCTGGGGAACTTCAAATAACTGGGGCGGGTTTTTGCCATCATGGTATCCACAGATCAGCGCCGCCCGGCCACCCGGCAACAAAGGTGCAATCGTGTTGCCGTGCGGCCAGTCTCCGTCTCCACTGCCAATCACATGTTCTTCCCACCGATCGCGGCTGAGATCGGTAGGCTTCAGCCACACCAGGTCGCTCGAGAGTGCGTTGTAAAAATTATTCTCTCCGCGTTTGCCCTTGATCCCGATCAGTTCTTTCCGCCCGTCGTGGTCAATATCGTAGGCGGCAATGATCTGCGCTACGCCAGGAATCGTGTGCCGTTCCCAGCCAGGCCCCTGGTACCACCAGGCTCCGCATACGATGTCCATCGTGCCGTCGCCGTCCACATCGACCGCATGTATATCGATTCCCGTATAAGGTTTCTGGCGATCGACAAAGGTGTGTCTGTAATTCGAGAAGACCGGCGCGGCGGCGCGCGGGCGGAACATTTGCACCCATCCCGTGTACACATCTTTTTTCTGGGTCAGGATCTGCGCGGAATGTCCAAAGATGACGTGCTTGCCCGAACCGTCCAGGTCGGTGTAGACCGCCTCATGCGACCCCTCCCCGCGATACAGAACCTCGTTGTGCCAGGACTGGCCATCATCGACTGCGCTGAAGCGCATTAATCGCGCATTCCAGTTGTAAGGAGCTTCCCAGCCTCCCTCATTCATCTCTGCGGCCAGGATCTGCACCTGTTTGGTCTTCGGATCGCGCCAGGCCTGGAGCGAATGGCAAAAGTTAAAAGGCGCGTCAATCGGATGTTCCACCCACGACGTTTCTTCCGAACCCGCCGCGAGCTTATTCTCAAACCACGCCAGGCGCCCATCAGGATACTCATCCTCCACCAGAACCACATCCAGGCGGCCATTCCCATTCACGTCGATCACAGCGGCGCGGCAATACTCGCGGTAGTCGGGCGCCAGCGCATGCGTCTTCCACAACTCCCCGGAAAAAGCGCCGGCACGCGGGGCGGAATACCAGTAGGGACCGGATACGATTTCGGCTTTGCCATCCGCGTTCAGATCGCCCGTCGCTGTGCCTTCCGCGGCCAGGCCTAACTGCACGGCCTGCTTGTTCCAGGGCTGCGTCGGGTCGCGAGGAATCTTGTACGCAAAGAGCCCCGGATGTTCCACATACATGGCGTTGGCTACCATCTCCTGCTCGCCGTCG
>JBAVQC010000453.1:0-6078 GCA_049693715.1 Acidobacteriaceae bacterium
CAATTTCAACCGGCCTAACCAGGTCGCCGGTTGCAACACCCACAACGCCAACCACGGCCAGAGGGAGTGGATCAACACCGCCTGCTTTGTTGCGCCTCCCGCCGGCGAGTTGGGGAACGCGACGCGCGCCCCGGCCACCGGGCCTGATTTCGTGAACACCGACTTCTCGGTTATTAAACAGTTCGGGCTGCCCAGAGAAATCGGTTTGAACTTCCGCGCCGAGTTCTTCAACCTCTTCAATCACTCACAATTCGGGTCGCCGGTGAACGATATAAGCTCGCCTGGATTTGGCTTTGTCCAATCCACCGTGAACAATCCTCGCGAGATACAGCTGGCGCTCAAACTAACTTTCTAGAGCATTACAACCTCAATTGGCATCTGCTTGCAATGTGCAAGCAGATGCCAATTGCGAGATTTGCTGATGTCCAGACTTCGTGTTCATTGCTTCTCGGTGTCTTTTGACGGCTACAGTGCCGGTCCTGATCAGGATCTTGCCAATCCCGTCGGAGTGGGTGGCCTTCCGGTGTTCGGGTGGCAATTTGCCACCCGTGCTCATCAACAAATGCATGGCAATGCGGGCGGAGAAACAGGGCTTGACAATGACATGGTCCTGCGCGGCTTCGAGGGTATCGGAGCCTGGATTCTCGGGCGCAACATGTTTGGTCCGGTGCGTGGCCCGTGGCCCGACGAAAGTTGGAAAGGCTGGTGGGGTGACAATCCCACGTACCACGTACCCGCCTTCGTCCTCACCCATCACGCGCGCGCGCCCATCGTGATGCAGGGAGGTACAACTTTCTACTTCGTGACTGACGGCATTCACGCCGCTTTGGAGCGGGCCAAAGAAGCTGCGAACGGGAAGGATGTCCGGCTGGGTGGCGGCGTCTCCACGATGAAGCAGTACCTGCGCGCCGGTCTGGTCGACGACATGCACTTCGTCCTTTCCCCAGCGCTGATCGGGTCCGGAGAACGTCTCTTCGACGATCTGAATTTGCCCGCTTTAGGGTATGAGCTCAAAAGCCACGTTTCTTCTCCAGGCGCGACGCACGTCATGGCCGGCAGGCGCAAATAGCAACCGATCTAAACGAAGGATCTCAGCGCAAAAACTGGTCCACGAAGCTCTCTCCCAGGCCGACCGCGGTGTAGTGCTTGCGGCAAAGATCTATCTTGGTGAACACATCCTCATACCCAAGCATGCGCCCGTCCGGGTCGACGTAGATCATCGCGCCGTTCACCTGAAACAGGGTAATCATCTCCGGAACATCGGCCTCTACCACCAGGGTGTGCGTCTCACCCGGAGTCTCATACACATAAGCCCCCTCAGTGGCTGTCCAATCATGTTCCAGATAATGCCAACTCCCCTTGAGCACAAAGCCGTGGACCGGCTGAGGATGACGATGGCGCGAAAGCACGCCCGACTTACGTACGCGCAAGAGATTCATCCAGTAGCCCCGGCTGGCCGAGAGGCAGAGAGGGCGAAACCAGACATTTTCCTGCTGCGGCACCCACAAGCGCTCATCTTCAGGGATGGCGTTGGGAATCACCAGCTCAGGAAAGCATTCCTTGGGTTGCGGATGCCGGTAGGGAACGCGTGCTTCGGCTGCGTTGCGCTCTAAATCCGCATGATTAATGGCGGCATTGCTCATGGTGGACCCCTCCTGTTTCATCCGGCTGCGTACCCGCCGTCGACGGGCAAAATTGCGCCGGTGATGAAGCGTGCTGCTTCGGAACAAAGAAACACTGCGGCCCCGGCAACGTCGCCGGGATTGCCCCAGCGCTGCATCGGTGTGCGGCCCAGAATGGCGGCGGACCGGCTTTCATCTTCCACCAGGCCGCGGGTCAGCTCGGTTGCGATCCAACCCGGAGCAAGGGCATTTACCCGGATACCCTCGGGAGCCCAGGCAACAGCCAGCGCCTTGGTCAATTGTGCCACCCCGCCCTTGGAGGCGGTATAGGCTGGAATCGCCGGCCCACCGAAGAACGAGAGCATCGACCCGGTGTTGACGATGGCGCCGCGGGCAGCGGCAAGTTTAGGGCGGGCGCCTACACACATACGCATGGTTCCAGTCAGATTCACGTCGATTACTTTTTGAAAGATCTCGATATCGTACTCGGCAAAGTTACGAAAGATCACGCCCGCGCAATTGATCAACGCGGCCAACTCGTCGAACGGAGCCAGCACCGCCGCCACCGATGCATTCGAGGTGACATCCAGCTTTACCGCCGACAGATGCGGGTGTTGCGGAACAGCCGCGACCTGCTCATCAGTCAACCCGGTCACGGTTACATCGTAACCGGCCTCGACCATCGCGCTCGCGATGCCAAAACCAATCCCTGTTGTGCCTCCGGTGATCAGCGCCTTCATGGTTGAGCCGCTAGTGCCGGTTTAAAAAGCCGCCCAACGCGTTGCCCAGCGGATTGCTCTGGTTCCCGTTCTGCTTGCTGTTGCCTTTCCCATTCAGCAGTTGCTTTCCTGCACTCGCTCCCACGCCCGATGCCACTCCACGTAGGTTTGGGGCAAAGGTGGGGTTGCTCGTCGTTCCCCCAATGGCCACCGGGATCCCGTTCTTCATCAGCGCCCCCGCTATCCCGCCCAGGCCGCCCGCCGCCCCACCTGCCCCGCCGCCAGGAATCATCCCCATCAGTCCGCCCAACAGCGCAGCCTTACCACCTGCGGCACTCGCCGCCGGTGCGCTGCTGCCGGATGCTCCACCGGCCAGCTCGGTGAGTTTTAAGACCACGTTGTAGTTCAGCGCTCCAGCCGGGCTCACGCTGCCCGCGCCGGTGGCGGTTCCAACACCGGCAACGTCTAACGCAATATTGTCGGTCTGTATGCCGCCGCCCGCCTCGCGGATATTCATACTCAGCGAACGGATGTTCGTTCCCGACCCGGTAGCGCCGCCGATTTTTCCCCCCGTCAACTGGGAAAGCGTTTGCAACTTCGCACCCAGGTCGAAGCCGGCCAGCTGCGTGTTGTTCAAGCGGACGGGTCCGCTGATCACAGGGTTCGCCGACGACCCTGAAACCGTCAGCGCGGTAGTCAATGTTCCGCCCTTCAGCTGAGATCCCTGGGGCAGGCGTACGCCGACCGCAGGCAGGAAGGCCACGAGCTCATCAATCGGTACACCATCCCCGTTCACCTTTAAATTGATCGCCGTTGTCGGTCCACTCGCCTGGTAAGTACCAGACCCATTGATCGTGGCCCGGCCCACGGTGAACACCGCCTTTTGGATCTCCCCGGTCATCGCCTGCTCGTTTTGGACGATGGCAAACTGAACCTGCACCGGCTTGGCAGAAGGCTGACCGTCCTTCGCCAGCTTAATGCCCGCAATCTGCGTCGACCCCGTTGCATTCAACGTCTGCCCATTCGATTGCACCTGGGCCTGCAGATCCGCGGTTCCGCCAATACCTGCATCGGGAGGCAGCAAGCCTGACGAGCCTAACTCCACATGCTTCAACGTAATCTGCGCATCGAGAGGAGTGGCTGCATTGTTCGCCTGATTGAATGGACCCACCTTGCCATTGGCGCTCATGCTGCCGCCGCCGGGAAGTTGGCCGCTGACACTGAAGGGCGACTGCGTCTTCGGGGTCAGGTTAGAGATCTGCGCATTGAGTTGTTGGTAGACAGCCGAACCAGCCTGTCCCGCAGTCTTCAACGTCACCGACCCGTTCTTGATCTGTGCGCTATCCACCGACAGGTTTGCGAGCATCGTCGTCCCCTCGGGATTGGCGCCTGCGGGTGTTGGCGGCTTAGGGGCATTGCTCCGCACCAGGGTGAGGTTCGGGCTATCCACCTCGAGCTTGCTTACGTGCATCTGCTGCCCGTTCCAGCCGGCGTCGAGAACCATGTCGCCCACCAGGCCAGTCATGCCGTCGGAGGCGTCTACAAACCCGGCCGCCAGGGGATCGATATGCTTCATCTCCAGATGGCCGGAGAACGGCGTTGCGGATGCATCCTGCTGGTTGATCGGCCCCGCAGTTCCGCTCAGGCTCACTGTGCCGTCGCCCGGCAGATGGGCCGACACGTTGAAGGGAAACGAATTGCTGAAGCCGAAGTTCCTGGCTTCCAGGTTGACTTGGTCATAGACCCGGGCGGGTGCAGCGGCCGCAGCGCCTGCCGCCGGTTGTGTACCCACGGTGAATCGGCCGTTCTCCACGGTAACGTGGCCCACCGTCAGATCGGGAAAGGCTTGCTTGGTGTCCGCATCCTGGGCTGTCGATGGCCCCGACTTCCCGATGGTGGAGTAGTTCCAGGTACCGTTCGCAGCGCGCAGCAACTGAACCTTGGGAGACAGGAGTGAGAATCCGCGGATGCGGAGCTGCTTGCTCAGGATGAGGGGAAGGAGTTCCACTCCTATTTTGACGCTATCCGCCTGGATAAACGGCTGGTTGCTGAACGCCGGGTCGTCGGCCACGCTGGCATTGGTCGCGACCAGACCGCCTGACCAAATGGATAGTTCCAGCTTTCCGATGCTG
Source organism: Acidobacteriaceae bacterium (assembly GCA_049693715.1). Taxonomy (GTDB): domain Bacteria; phylum Acidobacteriota; class Terriglobia; order Terriglobales; family Acidobacteriaceae; genus PALSA-350. The sequence continues at coordinate 4,474 of JBAVQC010000453.1, forward strand.
ACCTTGCGGCCGAGCGACTTCGTCAGGGTGGATTCGATCCTGGTACGGAAGCTATCCGCATTGAGGAACAGAGGCAGGCAAACTGCCACAAGAAGGATGAGCGCCACTACTGCGCCCAAGGCAATCAGAACGAACCGGGGCAACTTTCCCATCTCAACAACCTCCGGACTTCGTGACACTTTGGATGCTTCGAAAGTGAATCCTGTTGCGTTTCTGAGTAGACGGGGCCGCCAGATGTATTGACTCGAATCATACTCGTGATTGATGGTTTCGGTTCCCAGTGAGCTCGCGCGGAGGAATCATTTCTCCTCCCCCGCGGCCAACCGGCTTTTGATTCAACGTCCAGGCGATCTCCCTCCTCCGCCATCTGGTCTGCTGCGGCCGGTATCGATTCAGTGAACATCTGTCACTGCTCGGAAGTTGCATTTGCGCGCCGTTAATATGAGATTACAAAGAACGAAAGCTCTCAAGACAAACGATTTGGAGACCCACCGGTTCCCCCATGAAGATAAGGCTCAATCCGCACCTGACCGAACAAGTACTGGCCCTTACCAACGACTACCATTATTCGCCGGATGAAGTGATCAGCATGGGAATCGCGCTGGCCAGCGTCCTGTTGTTGGAGAAGGCGCTCGGGAACCAGGTTGTCGTGGTTGCGCCGAACGGGCACACGGTAGCGGAATTCAAAGAAGTGGAACCGAGGGCCATCCATGACGTGGCCAAGGGATACATCCAGAGTGTTTGCCCCGGCATGTCACAAGCTCCCGCAACTCTTCTGGTAGCGAAGCTCGAGCGCGAACGAGATATCGAACGGCGGCAGTAGAAATATGCAACAACGCGTTATTGCATCAGAAGCTGAACTCTTTGTCATAGTTTGTTCTTACACGCCACGCTCCCTTGCACACGTCTCCTTCAAGATTTATCAACAAAGTCCTGATAGGTGAGCGACTCACTGAGCGCCCGCCGGCTTGTCGCTAACCCTGCAGTGCCATGAGGGTTGTTAGTGAGCGCTGCAGCATTGCTCATGCACATATGAGGGAACACGCTGTTCGCGGTATGAAACTGCCTGGTTGAAATTAACAAATTGTTCTTAACTGTAACCGCAAATGTAAACAAGTGATCGAGCTGGCCTCAAAAGCTCCCGCGGACATTGGTGCAGCACTGAGCACCGGCCAGCTTGGCAATCCGAATTCTCCTTTGATGCCGAGTGGCAAAAAGTTTCTTTCCTTCGTGCTGGGACAAGGCCAGGAAGCAACTCTCAGCACGATCGGCCGCGAGTCGGGGTTGCGGCTGACATCCGCTGCTACCGTGCTTGCTCTGGCGGCGCAGTCAGTCCTGAGCTTCATTGGAGCGCGCGTGCGGAACGATGGTATGACAGGGACCTCCCTGGCAACGTTTTTGCAAAGCGAAGGCTCGGCCGTGCGCAGTGGATCCGCTGCGGAATTCCAGGCGCCGGCAGCACCGCGGGTAACTGCGCCGACGGAGACTGTGACCACCCGGCGAGTCGAAATCGATCCCGTGATTGCACAGACCGTCCAGAAGGAGCGATCGGTTTGGCTTTAGCTGCTGCCACTGTTGCTCATCGTCGCGGGCATTCTTCTATGG
>JBAVQC010000454.1:0-5632 GCA_049693715.1 Acidobacteriaceae bacterium
GGCTCTCAGACCGCAAACCCTCTCCTGTACCGCGGGACTGGATTCGGGCCCGGTCAAAGGTCTAAACTTAGAAAAGCAACGATGCCCAAATTTCCTCTCATCGTCGCTTCGATTTCGGCTCTGCTCACGTTCGCAGCCAGCCCCCCCGCTCCTGCTCAATCGCAGAGCAATAGCAGCCAGTCCATTCCCGATGCGCCTCAGCCGCAAAAGAAGCCTGCAGCCAAGCCCCCGGATAAGACCGACGCCGAGCCGCCGGCTTCGGATAAGCCGGCAACCAAACCGGCCTCCACGAAAGACGACAATCCATTCCCGGAGGACGTCTCTAAACAGGCGGCTAAGGCGGCGGCCGGGTCATCGGACTCCGACCATCCGGCTGATCCCGATGCGACGGCTCCCAAACATTCCACGGCAGCCGACAATCCGTTCCCTGAATCCGAATCCCGCGATGCCGCCAAGGCAGCCGGCAACGACCCTGATCCGGCCGCGAAGCCTGATATCCCTCCGGGATTCAGCTCTAGCCAATCCAATCCCGGGCCCGACCAGGTGGCCGACCCGGCGCGCGCCAAAAAGGACGCCGAGGTGGGTGGCTTTTACCTGAAAAATGGGGATTACCAGGGAGCCTTGCTCCGCTACCAGGACGCGACCGCCGCCGACCCAGCCAATGTCGAGGCCATTTTCGGCTTGGCGGAGTCCCAGCGCATGCTCAAGAAGAATGCCGAGGCAGCGCGTAACTACCAGCTCTATCTCGATATCGTCCCCAATGGTCCGAAGTCCAAACAAGCGCTCAAGGCGCTCAAGGCGCTGGGTTCCGGGGGATAGGTTCGGACAAAAGTTGTAGTGCCGCCCAAGGTGCGGTGCGATTTTTTGGTTTTCTGTGCTTATGCGGGTGTTTTACACTTCCGCGAAGTTACGGAGAACTTTCCCCCATGCACGCGGTTCTCGAGCGGGTGGTCGATCAGATAACCGGTGAAGTGCGCCACCTTGACGTGGAGACCGCACAACTGCACCCGAAAGAGCTGGCATACAAGTGGAATGCTCAGCAAGTGATTGAGCATCTGGTGCTGAGCTATCGCCTGACCACCGAGGCTCTTGAGGTCCGGCTCAAAAAAGGGCGCCTCTCCCGCAAACACGGGCGTACGCACCTGCAATCGACACTGCAGATGATGATCCTCACCTTTGGTACGATGCCGCACGGCGTTCCTGCGCTGGAGGAGACGGAGCCCAGGCCCGGTGGTTTCCCTGCTATGAACGGGCGAGAGTTGACCGGCCTTCTGCAGCGAGAAATCGAAGCCATGGATACCGCGCTCGATGCATGCCGGCGGCGATTCGGCATAGAGCGGGTGGGGATCCATCCATTTCTCGGGCCTTTGCGGGTGGATTAGTGGCGCCGCTTCCATGTGGTACACGGACACCACCACTTGACCCAATTGCGTTCGGTGCTGGCTCAGGTGGCTCCGGACCCGATTCCACTGAAACTGACCCGGGAAAACCTAGTGGAACAATTGCAAATACCAGCCCAGCGTCCGTTGGCCTAAAAAGATGCTGTAGATTCCGGCCAGGCAGAGCATGGTCCCGAAGGGAACTGGCATTTGGCCTAGTGGCACCTGCTCGTCGTTCGCAGTGCGTCTTCCAGTCCGGCTGCGAAACAAGATCGTTCCCACCCCGTAAAGCGCTCCCCCGACCACTGCGAGAAAAAATACCAGGCTTGTTTCCCGCGGGCCGAGCCATGCCGCCAGCATCGCCAGGAGCTTCACGTCGCCCATTCCCATCCCCATTCGGCGCCGGGCCAGCCAGTAGGCTCCAGCGATCAGCAGCAGCACCGCCGCCGCCACTGCTGCGCCCAGCAAAGACAGCCCTGCCGCTTGCAGGGCAGTAGCCCAGGTCCAGATTCCGCTCTCGAGGCCGGGACGGAGGCCGGCAAAGACAATGCCCGCTCCCAGCCCGGGCAGGGTAAACCAGTCCGGAAGGAGCAGGGTCTCCGCATCCATCACCGCCAACCCCAGCAGGAGGAAGCAGAGCAATGCCCAGAAGGCCGCCAGCCAGCTGAACGAAAACCGCAGGCAACAGACGAGGAAAAGGATGCAAGCGGCCAGTTCAACAAGGGGATAGCGCCAGGAGATGCGGCCGCCGCATTTTCTGCAGGCGCCGCCAAGCAGCAGCCAGCTGAGCACGGGCACGTTATCCCAGTTGGCGATCGGCGCATCACACTGGCGGCAGTGCGACCGAGGCCACACCACGGATTCGCCGGCAGGCAAGCGCACGATGCAGACGTTGAGAAAGCTGCCCAGCAGCAAGCCGAATAATCCAAAAAAGAGACAAGGCAGCATCGGTGAAGACCACAGTAACAGCCGCGGGAATCCTCAACCCCATCGTTTACATTGTTAATATGAGTTCCGAGCAACCCCCGGCCGCGGATTCGGCTGCACTTTTCGCCGAAGCCGTGAGCATCATGGCCCGGCTGCGCGGTCCAGATGGCTGCCCCTGGGACCGTAACCAGAGCTTCGACAGCATACGAAAATATACGCTCGAGGAGTGCTATGAGGTCCTCGACGCCATCGAGCGGCGCCACTGGACCGACCTTTGTGAGGAGCTGGGCGATCTCCTGTTACAAGTGATTTTTTATGCGCAGATGGCCAACGAGGCGGGTCACTTCAGTATCGCGGATGTGATTGCAGGCCTCAATCGTAAGCTGGTGCGGCGCCACCCCCACGTTTTCGGAGACGAGGCCTCGATGGCCGCCGGCAACGCGGTCGAAACACCACTCGAGCCCGAGGATATCGACTCTTCCCAGGTGCTGCGCAACTGGGACGCCATCAAGCGGGCGGAGAAGACGCAGCCGGCTTCGTCGGTACTGGACAACATTCCACGCGGGCTTCCGGCGCTGCTGGAGGCGGCCAAGTTGGGGTCGCGTGCGCAAATGAGTGGCTTCGATTGGCCCCAGGTCGAAGGCATCTTCGCTAAGCTGGAGGAGGAGACCGAAGAGCTGCGGCAGGCAATCCGCGCGTCCTCTCCAACCGCCGGCGTAGCCTCGGAAGAGGTAGTTTCCGAAGTCGGTGACCTGCTCTTTACGCTGGTGAACCTGGGCCGCCGCCTGCACGTGGAACCGGAGCTTGCCTTGCGCCATACCAACGGCAAATTTCGCCGGCGCTTCGCCGCCATGGAAGCGGCCTCGGTGCAGCCGTTGGAGTCTCTGTCCGCCGCCCAGTTGGAATCGCTCTGGAGCCAGGCCAAGCTCGCAGAAAGCCCTGGAACTTCGCCTTCCCGATGAGCCAGGACCCGATTCTGATCCGGCCTTGCCAGGGCTTCGAGGAACTGAGCGCCTGCGTGCAGCTCCAGGTTGAAGTTTGGGGGTACGGAGACCTTGACGTGGTACCCCGCCGTGTATTCATCGTCAGCCAGGGGATCGGCGGCCAGGTGATGGGGGCGTTTGATACCTCGTTGCCCGGCGCAGGGGCCGAGGGCAACGGTGAGAGCCTGGTCGGGTTTGCCATGGCCTTACCCGGCATAAGGCAGGGGCAACCGTATCTGCACTCGCATATGCTGGCGGTGAACCCTGAGTACCGCAACCGCGGCATTGGGCGGCGGCTCAAGCTCTTCCAACGGGAGGAGGCGCTGGCACGAGGGATCCGGCGCATGGAATGGACGTTCGACCCACTCGAGATCAAGAACAGCTTCCTGAATGTGGCCAAGCTGGGCGCTGTCGTTCGCCGTTACGCGCCGAACTTTTATGGTGTATCCTCATCTCGGCTGCACGGTCAGGTTCCCACGGATCGGCTCTACGCGGAATGGTGGCTGGATAGCAATTGGGTTTGCTCAGCTCTGGGTGGCAAACCGGTTGCGGTTCCCATTGTGGAGCGGGAGGTTACAGTACCGCATCAAATAGCTCATTGGAGACACTCACCTGCAGATCAGGAACGCGTCCTTGACATTCAAACCCGGAATCGCGAGCTTTTGCAACAGGCCTTCGCAAATCAGCTCGCCGTAGTTGGCTTTAGGATCGATGCAGAGGGGAACGGGATCTTTCAGCTTGGGCAATGGCAACAGCCCGAACTTCCCGTTGCGCAGTCCTAGATAGGGCCACGAGTGCGGCTTCGAAAACCGCGTGAAGTTGGCCAGGGCCCGATACTCACCACAACCCGATTTCGAGCAGGTTTTCATGAAGATTGAATCGATCGTTCTGCGTGAGCTCAGCATGTCGCTGATCCACCCTTTCATCACCAGCTTTGGTGAAACCAGGGAGCGCCGTGTGCTGCTGGCGGAAGTCCGCGCCGACGGACTCTCGGGCTGGGGCGAATGTACGACGGGGGAGCACCCCCATTTCAGCGAAGAGTCAACGGATACAGCCTGGATTACGATTTTGCAGGAGCTCGTGCCTCTGCTGACGGCCACCGAAGAGCAGAGCGGGGGCAAGTGTCCCGCAATCTTTCGCCCGGTGCGGGGCCATCGCATGGCCAAGGCAGCCATTGAAAATGCATTGTGGGACCTGGAAGCGCAGATGCGCCGCATGCCTTTGTACGAGTTATTGGGTGGCGTCCGGGAGACCATTGCTTGCGGAGTTTCGATTGGCATTCAGCCATCGATGGAGAAGCTGCTGGAGAAGGTGGAGCAGGCGGTTTCCCAGGGTTATCAACGAATCAAGTTAAAGTGCAAGCCAGGCCTGGACGTAAAGATGTTCGAAGCGGTCCGCCATCGATGGCCGGAAATTGTTCTCAGCTGCGATGCCAACTCTGCTTACCGTCTGCGCGACTCCGACCATCTCACCACTTTCGACCAATTCAAACTGCTCATGATCGAACAGCCGTTGTGGGCCGATGACTTCTACTTCCACGCCATGCTGCAACAACGCCTGGAGACTGCCATCTGTCTGGATGAATCGATCCGCAATCGCCGGGATGCGCTGGCCGCCATCGAGATGGAGTCCTGCCGCATCATAAATGTGAAGCTCGGCCGGGTAGGGGGCTTCAGCGAGGCGATCGCCATCCACAATGCGACCCAGGAACGCGGGATCCCAGTGTGGTGTGGCGGCATGCTGGAGAGCGGTATTGGCCGGTCGCACAACATTGCCTTATCGACGCTGGAGAATTTCTCACTTCCCGGAGATGTCTCGGCCTCCAGGCGCTACTGGGCCGAGGACATCATTGAGCCTGAGGTCACCGTATCCGCCGCTGGCGAGATCCGCGTGCCGACCACCCCTGGACGGGGCTTTGAGGTGCGTACCGACCTGATCGAACGGCTGACCGTCCGCAAAGAGGAGATCAAGGCCATGGCGCTGGTCTCCTGATCTATTGGAGATGTGATGACTCCCCAGGAAGAATCCATGCTGAACGACCTGATCGGTCGTGTCGAGCAAACCCAACTCACTGAGAAAGATCCGGAAGCGGAGCAGTTGCTGAACCAGAGGTTGGGCCGTAACCCTAATGCCCTCTATATTCTGGCGCAAACTGTATTAGTGCAGAGTTATGCCCTGGAACAGGCCCAAGGGCAACTTGACCAGTTAAGGCAGCAGACCCAGGCGCTGCAGCAACAGCAGCCCGCTCGCACCACCAGCTTCCTGGGCAATCTGTTGGGCCACCGTGACCCTGTGCCGCCCCCGCCGCCCCCGCAACCGGGTTACGGGGCCTCGCCCTATGGT
>JBAVQC010000455.1:0-7958 GCA_049693715.1 Acidobacteriaceae bacterium
CCGGCAAGCGAGGCTGGTCCGGCGCCGATGAGCGCTACCGAGCGGCCGGTATCTGCCGCCGGAGTGAAGGGAAGCGGGGCGCCGCTCGTGTGGAGCGAGTCCATGGCAAAGCGCTGCAGCCGGGCGATTTGAATGGGCTGCTTGTTGTAGCGGTGCATCACGCAAGAGCCTTCGCACAAGACCTCGACCGGGCAGGCGCGGGCGCAGCTGGCGCCCAGGATATTGGCGTCCAGGATGGTCCGGGCCGATCCAGCCAGGTTGCCGCTGGCGATCTTCTTGATAAAACGGGGGACATCGATGTGCGTGGGGCAAGCCGCCGTACAGGGTGCATCGAAGCAGTACAGGCAGCGATTGGACTCGGGAATCGCAGCCTGCCGGTCAAGCGGCGGATGCAGATCACCGAAGCGCGCAGAGGTTTCCGGGTGCACCGGGGCTTGCTGGACAAAAGAAGTTTGGCCGCTCATTCGGGCGATACCCTCTCCCTGCGTCGTTAGTGGGGAACCACCATTATGCACTAATCTGCGACTAGCCTTCGCCCTGAAGGGTACGGGCTTCAGCCCGTACATCAACCACCGGATGCGGGACGGGCTTTAGCCCCTGAGGGCACTTATTGTGCTCGCTTAAGCCGCCCTCAGCGGCTTAAGAAACAAGCCGCTGCATGGTTTTTCTAGCCAGCCGGTCAAAGGCTTGTACGGCCAACTCCAGATGCTCCGTTTTGGTGTCTTCAGCCGGATTGTGGCTGAGGCCGGCAAGCGATTGCGTAAACATCATCACCACCGGAATGCCGGCGCGCGCGACTTCGGCAGCGTCGTGCAGCGGTCCGGAAGGTAACCGGTGAGAGGCGCCTGCCGTCTCCCGTACCGCCCGATCGCAAAGCTCGATCAGCGCGGGATCAAAGGGGATCGGTTCGATGCTCCAGATCCTTGACCATTCCACCGTGCAGCTCTCTTCCGCGGCGAACCGGCGGCTGGCTTGCTGGGCTTCCGCCAACATGGTTGCAAGCACCCCCGCATCCAGATCGCGCATGTCCAGCGTGGTCTCGCAGCGGCCGACAACCGCGGTCACGATGCCGGGAAAGGTCTTTACACTGCCCATGGTTGCGACGGCGTCAGGATGTTTGCGCGCAATGGGCCGAATCTCGAGCGCGAGCTTGGCCGCTGCGGCAAGGGCATCCCGGCGCACGGCCATCGGAGTTGACCCGGAGTGCGCCTCCTGGCCGTGGAAAGTGATGGTGTGGCGCTCAACTCCCTTGGTGCCGAGCACCACACCCAGGGGCAGGCTCAGGCGCTCGAGGACCGGTCCCTGCTCTATATGCAGTTCCAGGTAGGCGCCGGCGTGAGCACGCTCGATGCCCGCGTCCCCTATGCGGTCGACCTCGACATGGCACTGGCGCAAAGCGTCTTCCAGGCGGATGCCATCGCGGTCCGTTCGGCCCCGGTCGGCTTGTACGGAGTGGGTTCCGGCAAAGGCACTGGAACCAAAGAGGCTGCGGCCGAAGCGGGCGCCCTCCTCGTCGGCCCAGTCCACTAGGCGAAGGGTGACCGGCGGTTTGCCGTGGTAGTCCTCGGCCACGCTGCGCAGGACCTCAAAACTGGCGAGGACTCCGAGACTGCCGTCCAGCCAACCGCCATTGGGGACGGAGTCCAGGTGACTGCCAAGGATAAGGGTGCGATCGGATTCGCCACGGAGCGTGGTCCAGGAGTTTCCCGCGGCATCCAGGTGGTGCTCCACCGGGAGCTCTGCCAGCTTGCTTTGAAACCATGCGCGCGCTTTGAGCCAGGTTTCGCTCCAGGCGATGCGTTGCGCTCCGTGCTCGTCCGCGGTGAGCGCGCGAAGCTGGTTCAGGTCAGAAACGGTTCTGCGTGGGTCGAGTGGCATGGGATTTCCAGAATAGCGCGCGCGTGCCGAACAGGGCGAGGGGCAGGCGATACCATGAGGCATGCAGCTTCCTGTGAACCCACCCGTCTTGCCCATGCTGGCGAAACGAGTTGGCGAATTACCCGCGGGGGACGGGTGGGTATTTGAACCGAAGTGGGACGGCTTTCGTGCCCTGGTCTTCCGCGATGGAGAGGACATCCTGGTCCAGAGCCGTGACCAAAAGTCGCTGAACCGCTATTTCCCTGAGCTGATCGAGACTTTGCGCATGCGATTGCCGGAGCGGTGCGTGCTCGACGGCGAAATCGTGATCGCGACGGAGCGTGGCCTGGATTTTGACTTATTGCAGCTCCGCATTCATCCTGCGGCGTCTCGGGTGAAGATGTTGTCGCAGCAAACGCCGGCATCGGTGGTGTTCTTTGACCTGCTTTGCGCGGGCGACCGCAATCTTTGTGGCGAGCCGTTTCAAGAGCGGCGAAAGCATTTGGAGCGGATGCTGGGTTCATCGCCGCCGCCGATCCACCTCACACCGGCCACACACAAGGCGAATGTCGCGTCGGATTGGTTTCGCCGCTTCGAAGGCGCTGGACTCGATGGCGTCATCGCCAAGCAAATGGACGGAACCTACGAGCCTGACAAGCGAGTGATGCTCAAGATTAAGCACGAGCGTGATTGTGACTGCGTCGTCGCGGGGTTCCGCTGGCACAAGACTGGGGAAGGCAATGTAGGCTCGTTGTTACTGGGGCTCTTCGACGATTCTGGATCCCTGCAGCACGTTGGCGTATGCGCAAGTTTTACCCAGGCGAAGCGTCGCGAGCTGGCAGAATTCCTGTTGCCGTACCGGAAAGATGCCTTGGTTGATCACCCGTGGGGCGGCTGGGCGGAGCCTGGCGCGGGTGAGCAACGCATGCCGGGCGGACAAAGTCGCTGGAGCCAGGGTAAGGATCTTTCCTGGGAGCCGCTGCGTCCGGAGTTGGTGGTGGAAGTGGCTTATGAGCACATGCAGGGCAGCCGCTTTCGCCATATGGCCCAGTTCCGCAGATGGCGCACCGACAAGCAACCGAGCGACTGCACCTACGCGCAACTGGAAGTGGTTCCCCCGCAAGAGCTGGCGGAGATTTTCTTGAGCGGCCGCTGAAGCGTGCCTCACAAAGATCGCACAGACCAGGACAGGTGATCAGGACAGGTGACTATGACAGTAGTGAGGACGGGTGAACCTCAAACTTCCTACATTCCGGCAGACTTCTTTGCAGCCCGCGTTGATGGCCTTCGGGCCCGCCATTCGCGGGTGGGATCGTCGTCCGGGTCGGGAGTCTCCTGAGCCGGCCTTTGCTCTTCAGGCACGTGGCGCAGGTTGATTCGTATGCGGGTCCAGGTCGAGGAGGTGCCGCGCATGGAGTCGACCAGCACATCATCCACGGCCAGAAGGGCGGCTGTCTCAGGGTGTTTGCTCTTCCATCTTTCAAGGCCGCCAAGTGCCTCTTCTTTGCTGGGAGAGTTTGCGACCACGATGAGCGGCATCTTTGTTCGCGGCGGCGCTTTTTTGGCGGCTGACTTGGCTCGCGACGGTGCCACGCGGGGCGCCTCTCCTTCCATCTTGCGAAAGTGCGGTGGCCATGGCGCGTCGCCCAATCCCGCGGACTCATCGTTTGCGGCCAGCTCCAGCAACGGTTCCAGCGAACCCGCCTCGGCATCCATGCCCGCGTGTGGGTCGCCGATCTGCGCGAAGCGCGCCGGCATGGTGAGCACGGTAAAATCCGCTGGGTTGCTTTCAGGCACTTCATGCCAATGAAGAGGTGCGGACACGCGGGCGTCCGGCACCGGCCGCACCGAGTACGCAGAGCAGGTGGTCCGATCCTTGGCATTCTGGTTGTAGTCCAGGAACACGCCGTGGCGTTCTTCTTTCCACCATTTGGAACTGGCCAGCGCAGGAACGCGCCGCTCCACCGCGCGCGATAACGCAAGCGCCGCCCGGCGCACTTCGCTGAAGGTCCAGCGTGGTTCGATGCGCACATTCACATGCATCCCGCGAGAGCCGCTGGTCTTGGGCCAGCCGCGTAGGCCGAGCTCCTGGAGCAGTTGTTTCACCTCCAGTGCGACCTGGCGGACATCTGTCCAACCGACACCAGGGCCCGGATCCAGATCGACCCGCAACTCGTCCGGGTGGTCAAGATCGGCGGAACGGACCGGGTGCGGATGTAACTCGATGCAGCCCAGGTTGACGATCCAGGCCAACCCGGCCGCATTGTCGACCACGATTTCTTCAGCGGTGCGGCCGGAAGGGAAGGACAGTGTGACGGTTCGCATCCAGGACGGCCGATCACCCGGTGCGCGCTTCTGATAAAACGCTTCCCCCTCAGCGCCGTTCACGAACCGCTTGAGTACGATCGGGCGATCCCGGATACCGGCGAGCGCTCCCGGTGCGACGGACAGGTAATAGCGCACCAGGTCGATCTTCGACAGCTTCGTTTGCCGGGAGAAGTAAGGCTTGTCCGGGTGGGTTACACGGACCTCGTGCCCCTCGATCGAAACCAGCTCAGCTTCGTCTTTGCTCACGCAAACAGCCTAACCTTTTGGCTGCATACTCACCAGATCTTCACTCGATCCTGCGGGGTGAGATACAGTGCCTGTCCGGGCTTCACGTTGAATGCCTGGTACCACGCGTCCACATTGCGTATCGTGGCGGCACGGTATTCCCCGGGCGCGTGCGAATCGTTCAAGACCTGTTGGCGTAGTGCGGCGGGGCGCGTCTTCGATGCCCAGTTCTGGCCGAAGGCGATGAAGAATTGCTGGTCTCCGTTGAATCCATCCGCGGAAGGGGCGGGCTTCCCTTGGAGGGAAGATCGGTAACCATCGTAGGCCGCGGAGACACCGGCAAGATCTGCGATATCTTCCGCCAGCGTCTGCTTGCCGTTTACGGAGAGGTCTGGAAACGGTTTGTAGGAGTCGTACTGAGCAGCGAGTTTGGCGGTCGAGGCGCGAAAGTGTGCGAAGTCCGCAGGTGTCCACCAATTGCGCATGCGGCCCTGGGCGTCGAACGCGCTGCCCTCGGTATCGAATGTGTGGCTGATTTCATGGCCGATCACCGAGCCGATCGCGCCGTAATTGGCAGCATTGGGCGCCGCGGGATCGAAAAATGGAGGCTGCAAAATGGCGGCAGGGAAGTTGAGCGCGTCTTGCAACGGCAGGTTGACGGCGTTCACGGTCTGCGGGGTCATCGACCATTCCTTGCGATTGACCGGCTTACCGATACGCGCCACGTTGAAGTGGTAGTAGAACAGGCGCCCGCGGCGGAGGTTGCCGGCGATGTCATCCGGTTTTACTTCATAGCCGGAATAGTCATGCCAGCTTTCCGGGAAGCCGATGCCCACGTACAAAGCGTCGAGCTTGGCGATCGCCTCGGTTTTGGTTGCCGGCGCCATCCACGACAAGGTGCGCAACCGCTCGCGATAATCGGCGATGATGTGGGCTACTAACGCTTCTGCGGTCGCTTTGTCCCGGGCAGGAAAATATCGTTGGGCGTACGTTTTGCCGACGGCGTCGCCCAGCTCACTGTTAACCACCGCCACGCCACGCTGCCAGCGGGGGCGTTGCTGCAGCGTGCCGGAAAGCACCGGGCCCGCAAAGGCGAAATCCTCATCAGCGAGTGCTTTGGGCAAGACATCCGCGTAGGTTTCGATCAGATGATAAGCCAGCCAATCTTTCCAGGCATCGAGCGGAGTGGAGTTGACCAGGGCCGCTTCGCCGGTAAATGCGGAAGGCTGCCAGACGATAAATCCTGTTTGCTCGCCCAGACCTGCACCGCGAAAGTATTCGTCCCAGTTAAGGCCCGGGGCCTTTGCCGGGAAATCGCTGCGCTTCCACGGGTTGTTTGCCTTGGCGACTTCCTGGTTGTCCGCCAGGCTCCAATGCGTTTGTGCGATGGCATGTTCGAGGGCAAAGATGCGGGCGGCACGCGCATCGACATCGGTAAAGCCGGCAAGTTTCAGCATGGCTGCGATATGGGCCTGGTACTTTGTCCGTATCTTGCGCATGCTGTCGGTGTCGGAGAGATAGTAGTCCCGGTTGGGTAGCTCAATACCACCCTGCATTAAGTAGGCAGCGTAATGAGCCGAATCGGAAAAGCCCGGTGCGACCCACAATCCAAATAAATTGTGCGTATGAAAATTAGTATTGTTCAGCGCATCCACGTCGGCCCGCAGGCTCTCCCCCAGGGCGCGCGCCAGTTGGTTCTTGTCGCCGATCGCGGCCAGTGCTTTGAGGGAGGGCTCGATCGGCTTGAGGCCATGGGACTCGATGCCCGCCTCGTCCATGTACGAGTGATACAAGTCGGCGACTTTTCGAGTTTCTGAGCCCGCTGGTGCGTTGGCTTTGGCCGCGTCTTCCACCAGGGTACGGGTGCGTTGGTTGCTCAGGTCGCTCAGCGCACTGAAGACGCCGATACGGCTGCGATCCGGAGGGATGACGGTACGCTTCAGCCAGCCGCCATTGGCGTAGAGGTAGAAATTGTCGCCCGGTTTGACGGAAGAGTCCATGTTGGCGATGGAAATCCCATGCACTGCCGGCTTTGAAGCCTGTTGTGCATGAGCGAAAAAGGCGAGAGCCAGGGCCCCGAGGGCGGCGCGAATGCGGAGAGAGGGTGAGGGAAGCATAGCTGTGGTTTGTTAGACGAGCGGAATCACCTCTACCGCCGCATCTTTTTTTCTAATCACCTCGATGGGGTTGCGCAATGGGCGCCCAAAGCCGTCGAATCGTATCTCCATCACGTCGCCATCCTTAAGCTCGATCCCCTGTCCAAAGCTCAGCGAATGAGCGCCGAGAAAATGGATGTGCACGTCTCCAGGGCGCCGGTGCAGCTCGAACTTGAAATGGTGGTGCTCCAGGTTGCGCAGGCTGTGGGACATTTCCTCTTCGCCGCTCGAGATGGGTTGCGACCAGAAGTCCCGGCCACCGCGTTCAATGGTCACCATACCTGGTACGGTTCGAAAATCCGGATCAATCGCAAGTTCCGGCCCGATGGAGCAGGTACGCAACTTTGATCCTGCGAGGTTGAGGTAGTTCTTCTTCTCGAAGCGATGGTCGGAGAATTCGTTGCCCTGGGTCATGCCCACCCGATAGGGCCGGCCATCGGGACCGATCACATACGCCACCGCGATCTCAGCCTCCTCGCCGCCGTCCTCCGCGTACGCGGGAACGACCAGAGGTTCGCCATGCGCGTGCACCATCGCGCCATAACCTTTGTGGAACCACTCCGGGGCAATCCCGATCTCTCCGTCAGCAGGCCGGCCGCCTTCTACGCCCCAGCGAAACATCTTCATGCTGTCGGTGAGTTCCTGCTCCTTGGCCATGTGCATGGACGCTCGATCGCGCGCGCTGCCGAGGTGGGTCAGGCCGGTGCCGGATACCAGGCAGCGGGCTATCTCCTGGGGGTGATCGATGGGCGCGAGCAGCTTCCACTTCGCGCGTCCTTCGTAAACCTGGTCGTAGTCGACCGACTCATCTGCGAGATGGTTGGTGGCCAGACTGGTCAGGTTGCCCGAGTTCGCGATCGCCGCCTGGGCCAATGTGTAGATGGAGTCAAAGTCGCGTAACATTCGCAGTTTCGGTTCTTCCACCACTGCGACGCGGCGCACCTCGCCGGCCTTCAATTGCACCAATCGCATGGATCCTCAGCGGAGAAACTTCATTCGTTCTGCTTCTGTGGGTAAAGGGCAGACTTCATATCGGCCGGTCAACCGATAGCGATTGCGCGCGAATAATCCGTAGGCCGCATTGCGCAGAAACGTGGGCACTGCGCGCAGCAAATATCCCAAAACCCGCCACCGTCCACCCAGGAGCAGCAGCATGTTGACGGTTACGTTCGACTTCGTCAACAGTCTTTCGTGTTCCGTGCCGGCATCCAGCACCAGGTAGACGGTGTTGCTGCGGAGCACGGCCTCCCGGTCAATGCCATGGCGGCTGAGAATGACCGCGGTGAGTTCGGACTGCAGGGGGGTGAAGCGAAAGCGATCGGCATGATCATGTTGGGTGACCCATCGCACGGCGCTGTTGCATAGCCCACACAGCCCGTCGAAGAGCATCAA